>NZ_JBCNYA010000009.1:0-134170 GCF_049727805.1 Frateuria sp. YIM B11624 | reverse complement strand
CGTGCTGCCACGATGTCCGCTCCTCCCCCCCCCCCCCTCGCCGGCGTGGAGCCGGCCTCGTTCGAGGACAACGAGACCACGCTCGAGCAGCTCTACGCGCGCATCCAGCGCGCGATCGACTATGTCCAGGGCTTCAAGGCCGAGCAGATCGACGGCAGCGAGGGCCGCGACATCCACCTGAAGATGCGCAACGGCGAGATGGACTTCAAGGGCAAGGACTACCTGTTCGGCTTCGTGATCCCGAACCTCTACTTCCACTGCACCACCACCTACGTGATCCTGCGCGAGGCGGGCGCGGAGCTGGGCAAGACCGACTTCATCGCCGGCGCGCAGCAGTAGCGAACACCGGGCGCGGCGGTTCGCCGTCGCGCCTTGCTGAACCCATGCGCGGCGTCGGTTTTCCGACATGTTCCGAAGCGTGATCGACCGCACATTCGTCTTGGCTGGGTGGCGCGCGCCCTGCTTGTCCTGGCCCGAGTCTCCACCACCGGGCCGATCCCATGGACCAGTACCTCGAATGCATCATCGCCGGCGGGCCGCAGCACGGCCTGATCTACCGACGCCCGCTCGATCCGCGCCATCCCACGCCGCTGGCGGTGGTCACCGACGATGGCGCGCTGTGCACGCCGGCGGCGCGCAAGTACGGCTCGCGCGTGGTGCTGCTGCACCCGCAGGCCACCGGCGAGCAGTTCCGGACCATCCTCGCGGCGTGAGTGGCGTGTTGCGTCACTTTTCCCCGGCGCCGCGGACGCGGCGGCCCGAACGCCTGACGGCAAAGGCTGCCACGGCGTGTCACCCGGCGCGCCTGCCTTGTCGCGGCGAGCCTTGCGCACGGACAATACGCGGCCTGGCGTAACCCGGCCGCACCGGTCGTGGCAGCCTGACCGTGCGAACCCATGCTGCGACTGACCGACCTGAAGCTTCCCCTCGACCATCCGCCTGAAGCCCTGGCGGAGTCGGTCCGTGCGCGCCTGAAGCTGCCGGCCGCCGCGCTGCGCGGCGTGAGCGTGTTCCGCCGCGGCTACGACGCGCGCAAGCGCGGCGCGATCGCGCTGATCTACACGCTGGACGTGGAGGTGGCCGACGAGGCCGCCGTGCTCGCGCGCTTCGCCGACGACCGCCACGTGCAGCCCACGCCCGACACGAGCTACCACCCGGTAGCGCGCGCACCGGAGCGGCTGGCGCATCGGCCGGTGGTGGTCGGCTTCGGCCCCTGCGGCATCTTCGCGGCGCTGATCCTGGCGGAAATGGGCTTCCGTCCGATCGTGCTCGACCGCGGCAAGGCGGTGCGCGAGCGCACCAGGGACACCTGGGACCTGTGGCGCAAGCGCAACCTGCATCCCGAATCGAACGTGCAGTTCGGCGAAGGCGGCGCCGGCACCTTCTCCGACGGCAAGCTGCACAGCCAGATCTCCGACCCGCACCACCACGGGCGCAAGGTGCTGACCGAGTTCGTCAAGGCGGGCGCACCGGAGGAAATCCTCTACGTCAGCAAGCCGCACATCGGCACCTTCCGGCTGGTGACAATGGTGGAAAACATGCGCGCGACCATCCAGGCGCTCGGCGGCGAGATCCGTTTCGACCAGCGCGTGGAGGACCTGCGGGTCGAAATCGATGCGGACGGCACGCGCCAGGTGCGCGGCGTGCGGCTGGCCGACGGCGACGAACTGCGCTCGGACCACGTCGTGCTGGCGATCGGCCACAGCGCGCGCGACACCTTCGAGATGCTGCATGCGCGCGGCGTCTACCTGGAAGCCAAGCCGTTCTCGATCGGCTTCCGCATCGAGCATCCGCAATCGGTGATCGACCGCGCACGCTTCGGCCCGCAGGCCGGCCATCCGATCCTGGGCGCGGCCGACTACAAGCTGGTGCACCACGGCGCCAAACCACACGGGAGCGGGCCGGGCCAGAGCGGACGTTCGGTGTACAGCTTCTGCATGTGTCCGGGCGGCACGGTGGTGGCCGCCACTTCCGAGCCGGGGCGCGTGGTCACCAACGGCATGAGCCAGTACTCGCGCAACGAGCGCAACGCCAATGCGGCGATCGTCTGCGGCATCACGCCGGAGGATTTCGTGCCCTATGGCGAGGGGCCGCTGGCCGGCATCGCGCTGCAGCGGCACTGGGAGTCGCATGCGTTCGCGATGGGCGGCGGCGACTACAGCGCGCCGGCGCAGCGGGTGGGCGATTTCCTCGCCGCGCGGCCGTCGCAGGCGCTCGGCGAGGTGCTGCCCTCGTACAAGCCGGGCGTGCACCTGACCGACCTCTCCACCGCGCTGCCGGACTACGCCATCGGCGCGATCCGCGAGGCCTTGCCGATGTTCGACCGGCAGATCCGCGGCTTCTCCATGCACGACGCGGTGCTGACCGGGGTGGAGACGCGCACGTCCTCACCTGTGCGCATCCGGCGCGGCGAAGGCGACTACCAGAGCCTCAACACGCGCGGCCTGTTCCCCGCTGGCGAGGGCGCCGGTTACGCCGGCGGCATCCTGTCGGCGGCGGTGGACGGGATCCGCGTGGCGGAGGCGGTGGCGGTGGCGATTAACGCATCGCGATAACTGGCGCCGTCGTGTGGTGGAATCTCGCCCGATGTGAAGCCCTCTCCCCCCGGGGAGAGGGTTTGGGTGAGGGGCCGGGGCTCGCGGGGAACGCGCTCAGTGCGTTCGTGAGGGACGAAAAGTCGCTTCGCGGGAAAGCTCACCGCCAGAGCGTCCCCTCACCCCAGCCCTCTCCCCCGTAGGAGAGAGGGAGCAAAAGCGGCATCACCCGTGAGGTTGGCTTCACTCCGCGTCGCGCTCGCGCGCCAGCCACTGCCCGATCGGCGCCGGCCGCCCGAGCAGGTAGCCCTGCCCCAGTTCGCAGCCCATCTCCAGCAGCGCCTGGCATTGCGCCGGCGTCTCGATGCCTTCGGCAATCACCTGGATGCCCAGCGCGCGCGCCAACGCCAGGATCGCGGCGACCACCGTGGTCGCGGTGGTGTGCTCGTCCTCGCCCAGCGCGTGCACGAACGCGCGATCGATCTTGAGCATGCGCAACGGCAGCGAGTGCAGGTAGCTCAGCGAGGAATAACCCGTGCCGAAGTCGTCCAGCGCCGCGCCCACGCCGATCGCGCGCAGCCGCTCGAGCATCGTGCGCACCTGCTCGGGATTGTCCAGCAGCGAGCCTTCGGTGACCTCCACGATCAGCCGCCACGGCGGCAGCCCGGTGCGTTCGAGCAGGCGCACCAGGCGCGCGTCGAAATCGCCGTGGCGCAGGTGCAGCGCGGAGACGTTGAAGGTGAGGAAGGTTTCCTTGTCCGGCAGTTGCAGGAAGCGCTCGCAGCCGCGCTCGAACAGCCGCCAATCGATCGTCTCGATGTGCCCGCTGTCCTGCGCCACCTTGAGGAAATCCGCCGGACCGAGCACGCCCAGCAGCGGATGGTTCCAGCGCAGCAGCGCCTCGTAGCCGACCACCGCGCCGTCGCCGAGCCGGCAGAACGGCTGCAGGTAGGGCTCGAACTCGTCGCGCTGCAAGGCCTGGCGCAGCTCGCCTTCCATCATCAGCACGTCGACGACGTTCTTGGCCAGCGTCTCGTCGAACAGCTCGTAGCGGTTGCGGCCCTGCTCCTTGGCGCGGTAGAGCGCGATGTCGGCGTCGCGCAGCACCTCGTCGGCAGTGACGTAGCTGTTGTCGCCGATGGCGATGCCCATGCTGGCCGAGGGCGCCAGCTCGCGCCCGGCGACCTGCAGCGGCACGCTCAGCGCGGCGAGCACGCGCTGCGCCACCGCCACTGCGGCGGCGGGAATTTCCACGTCCTCCAGCAGGATCGCGAACTCGTCGCCGGACAGCCGCGCCACCACGTCCGGCTCGCGCACGCAATCGTGCAGGCGCTGCGCGATCGCCTTGAGGAAGGCATCGCCGGCCAAGTGGCCGAGGCTGTCGTTGATCACCTTGAAGCGGTCCACGTCCAGATAGAGCAGCGCGCAGCGCCTGCCCGGCTCGCGTTGCAGGATGCTCAACACGCGTTCCAGCCGGTCGCGCAGGAAGCCGCGGTTGGGCAGGCCGGTCAGCGCGTCGTGCATCACCTCGTGCTTGAGCTGGTCCTGGATGCGCTCGCGCTCGGTGATCTCCAGGCGCAGCTCGGACGTGCGCTCGGCCACACGCAGTTCCAGTTCCGCGTAGGCGCGCTGCAGCGAGGCCGCCGCACGGCGGCGATGGATGCTGTTGGCGATCTGCATCGCCACGAAGGTGAGCAGTTCCTGGTCGGCCTGGTCGTAGCCGACCGAGGGCGTGTAGCTCTGCACGGTGACCAGGCCGATCACCTCCTCGTCGACCCGCAGCGGCACGCCCAGCCAGCATTCCGCCGGCCGGCCCACGCGTTGCAGGTCGACCTCGCCCCGCTCGGCCAGCGCCGCCATGTCGTCGTGGAAGCCCAGCAGCGGCCGGCCGCTGCGCAGCACGTACTCGGACAGGCCGCGCCCGAGCGGACGCTCCTGCGCCTTGCGCACGCCGGCGTCGACGTAATAGGGAAACACCAGGTTCTTGCGGTCGTCCGAGAGCAGCGCGATGAAGAAGTTCTCCGCGTTGATCAGCTCGCCGACCACCGCATGGGTCTGTTCGTAGAACGCGTTCTCGTCGATGTCGGCGGTGGCCAGTTGCGCCAGGTGGAACAGCGTGGCCTGCAGCCGCTCGGCGCGCTGGCGCTCGAGCACTTCCTGCTGCAGGCCGCGGTTGGCGGCGGCCAGCTCCTGCGTGCGCAGGCGCACGCGCTCCTCCAGTTCGTCCTTGCTCTGCTTGCGCTCCAGCGCGGTGAGCACGTGGCTGCCGACGAATTCCAGCAGCGCGCGGTCCTCCTCGGAAAAGCCCATGCCGGCCTGGTAGCTCTGCACCACCAGCGCGCCGTGCACCTGACCGTCGCGCAGCATCGGCACACCGAGCCAGTCGATCGCCTCGGGCCCCGAAGGCGAGAAGGTGCCGGTCACCTGGCGGCGGATCGCCTCCAGACTGCCCATCAGCGCCTTGCCGCCGGTGAGCAGGTGCCAGGTCATCGAGTCGCGGATGCTTTCCAGCGGAAAATCGTGGCTGGTGTCGGGCGCGTCGGTGTCTTCGACGTCGGCGTAGTAGAGGAAGCGCATCGTGCCGCGCTGCGGATCGCTGCGCACGATGAAGAAGTTCTCGCCGTACATCAGCGAGCTGATGATGCCGTGGATGCGCTTGAGCATCTCGGGCATGTCCAGTTCGGAACCAGCCAGGTCGGAGATCGCGAACAGCGCGCGCTGCAGGGCTTCCGAACGCACCAGTTGCTCGTGCGAGTCCTCCAGGTCGGCCAACCTGATGGCCCGATGCAGGTGCGCATCGGCCAGCTCAAGGAAGGGACGCAGCTGGGCAAGCAAGGGCTCGGGTGCCTGGCCGCGCTCCAGCTCGAGCAGCAGGATCGCCCGTTCCCGCGGCAACAGGCGCACTGCCAGCTCGGGGCCGTCGGCGACGACGTCCTGCGCGCCCTGCGCCAGCCTTGCCCGGGCCCGGCCAATGCGTGCATGGTCCGGCGCGCCGCCACTGCGGTGTGCGCGCGGCAGGCCGCTGCTGGTCCAGGCGACGGTGGCGTCGCGGCAGCCGGCGAGCGCCTGCGCGAACGCGGCGATGACCACCGCCACCTCGTTCGGCGTGGTGGCGTCCACCAGCCGGATCAGCCAGGCGGCCTGACCATCATGCGGCGGCAGGGGCGTGGCGCGAAGGTTCATGCGCGCAGGCGGCTCCGTCCCGCGCGGCCGCCGCAGCGACCGGCCCGGCGATGCGTCCCCACATTGCAACCGCGCCGCTTCATGGGAATAGCGTACTGCCCTCGCTCGTGCCTGCCCCCTGATGCTTACCACAAGATCGGCGAAAACCACCGTATCTTGAGTCGCGTGGATGCGGCGCAGGCACGCCCGGCACCGGCTGGCGGCCGGTAGAATCACGCGATGCTCACCGATGCCACCAAGGACGCGATCCGCGCCGCCTACGCGCGCCTGAAGGAAGGCCTGCCCGGCTTCCGCCCGCGTGCCGCGCAGGGGCGGATGATCGCCGAGGTGGCCAAGGCGCTGGCGGCCGAGGGCGGCGCGGCGGCGATCGAGGCGCCCACCGGCACCGGCAAATCCATGGCCTACCTGATCGCCGGCATGGAGGTAGCGCGCGCGCAGAAAAAGAAGCTGCTGATCGCCACCGCCACGGTGGCGCTGCAGGAACAACTGGTCGAGCGCGACATTCCGCTCTATCTGAAGCTTTCCGGCCACGAGGCCAAGGTGGCGCTGGCCAAGGGTCGCGGCCGCTACCTGTGCCCGCGCAACCTGGCGATGGCGCGCCAGAGCATGGGGGCCGAGGCCGGCCAGCTCGGCCTGGGTTTCGACGCGGATCTGGCGCTGTGGTCCAAGCCGCCGGCCGAACGCGACAAGCAGGCGCTGTCCAAGCTCGCCGGCGCGTTCGAGTGCGGCGAGTGGAACGGCGACATGGACGCTGCGCCGGAGGCGGTCGGCGATTTCCTCAAGCCCATGCTGACCACCAGCGCGGGCGGCTGCACCGGGCGCAAGTGCATCCACTTCATGAATTGCCCGTTCTTCGCCGCGCGCCGCGCGGTGGCCGACGCCGAGCTGATCGTCGCCAACCAGGACCTGGTGCTGGCCGACCTGACCATGCCCGGCGAGGACGAAGGCTGGGGCGGCGTGATCCTGCCCAAGCCCGCCGAGACGGTGTACGTGTTCGACGAGGCGCACCACGTGCCGGCCAAGGCGATCGACCGCGGCGCCGCCGAGGTGTACCTGGGCGCCAGCGTGCGCCAGTTGAGCCGCCTGGCGCGCCAGGTGCACGCGGCCTATTCGCTCACCGACAAGGAATCGCTGGGCAAGCTCGCCCTCGACGCGGGCGATGCCAAGCTGCAGGAACTCTCCGACGGCCTGGAGGAACTGGAAAAGGCGATCCGCCTGGCCTGGCTGCCCGATCCGGCCCAGAGCGAACCGGTCTACCGCGGCTCGCTCGGCCAGTTGCCGGAGGACTGGGTGATGCAGGCGCAGGCGCTGCACGCGCAGACCGCCGAGATCCAGCGCTGGCTGACCGCCGTGCGCCGCGCGGTAGTGGAGATGACCGATGGCGGCCCGACCCAGGAAGCGCTCGCGCGCGAGCTGGGCATGGCGCTGGAGCGGCTGGACCGGCAGGAACGCACCTGGCGCGCCTGGGCCGGCGACGATGCCGACAACGCACCGCCGCTGGCGCGCTGGGTCACGCTCGCCGGCGACCAGCAACTGGTCTGCCACGCCTCGTCCGTCTCCGCCGGCGGCCTGCTGCGCCACGTGCTGTGGGGCAACGCCAGCGGCGTGGTGCTGACCTCGGCCACGCTGAGCGCCGGCGGCAACTTCCGCGGCTTCGCCGATGCGGTCGGGCTGCCGGACGAAGCCGTCACCTTGAGCCTGCCCTCGCCGTTCGACCTGTCCGCGCAGGCGCGGCTGGAGGTGCCGGCGATCGATGTGCTGCCCGACGCGCGCGAGGCGCACGCGCAGGCGATCTGCGACTGGCTGGCCGAACACCTGGACTGGAGCGCCGGCAACCTGGTGCTGTTCACCTCGCGCGCCAAGCTCGACCGCGTGCTGCAACGGCTGCCGATCGACAAGGTGCGCAAGGTGCGCGCGCAAGGCTCGCTGGGCAAAGCGCAGCTGATCGCCGAGCACGTCGCCGACGTCGAATCGGGCAAGGGCAGCACGCTGTTCGGGCTGGCCTCCTTCGGCGAAGGCCTGGACCTGCCCGGCAAGCTGTGCGAGACGGTGGTGATCACCCAGCTGCCGTTCGCCGTGCCGACCGACCCGGTCGGCGCGACCTACGCCGAGTGGCTGGAATCGCGCGGACGCAACCCGTTCCTGGAAGTGAGCATTCCCGAGGCCACGCGGCTGCTCACGCAGTACTGCGGCCGCCTGATCCGCAGCGAGACCGACCGCGGCCGCATCGTGCTGCTGGACCGGCGCGTGGTCACCAAGCGCTATGGCGCCGGCATGCTGCGTGCCCTGCCGCCGTTCCGGCAGGTGATCGAGCGCGTGGCGTAGGAAGGGCTGCGGCCCGCGCGCGCTGGCGGTGTCGGCGGTGGGCTGAAGCCCACCCTACAATGGCTCCCATGCCCATCCTGCATCTGCACGACTGTCCATCCCGTCCCTGGAAGAACGGCCTGGGCCGCACCCGCGAACTGGCGGTGCAGCCCCCCGGCGCCGGCATGGACGACTTCCTCTGGCGGGTGAGCGTGGCCGAGGTCGACAGCGCCGCGCCGTTCTCCGCCTTCCCGGGGATCGACCGCACCATCGTGCTGCTCGATGGCGAGGGTTTCAGCATGGCGCTGGACGACGGCCGCACCCACGCGTTGACCGAACCGTTCGCGCCGTTCGCCTTTGTCGGCGAGGCACAGGTGGTGGTGACGCTGGCCGGCGGCCCCACCCGCGATTTCAACCTGATGGTGCGCCGTGGCCGCATCCGTGGTCGCGTCGAGGTCTGGCGCGGGGCTGCCGACGCCGTGCTGCGGCGGCATACCGTGCTGCTCTATTGCGCGCGCGGCCGGCTGCGGCTGGATGAGCAGGTACTCGAGGCCGGCGATGCCTGGTTGCCTGCAGCGCCGGCGCCGGCGCGGCTCGAACTGGCGCCGCAGAGCGTGGTGCTCGCGGTGGAGGCGGCACCCGTGGACTGAACGCTCCGGACCACGGACGCCTATGATCGGGCTTCGCCCGAAGGAGAAGCACCATGCAGCTCATGATCTACGGCCTGTTCGTGTTCCTCGGTGTGCACGTGTTGCCGGTGATCTTTCCGCGCTGGCGGCAGCGGAAGATCGATCGGTTCGGCGAGCGGCCATGGAAAGCGGCGTTCGCCCTGGTGGCGCTGGTCGGCCTGGTGCTGGTCTGCTTCGGCTTCGGTCGCGCGCGGCAGTTGCCGCTGATGCTGTATGCGCCGCCGCAGGCGATGGACCACCTCAACGCATTGTTCACGCTGGTCGCCTTCGTGCTGCTGGCGGCGGCGTACGTGCCGCGCAACCACATCAAGTCGGCGCTGGGCCATCCGATGCTGCTGGGCGTGGTGGTGTGGGCCTCCGGCCACCTGCTCGCCACCGGCATGCTGCACGACGTGGTGCTGTTCGGCGCGTTCCTGTCATGGGCGCTGCCGATGGCCGTGTGGCTGCGCCAGCGCGACCGGCTGGCCGGCGTGCGCTATGCGGCCGGCACGCTGCGCGGCGACACGCTGGCGGTGGCGATCGGCACGGCAGCCTGGCTGGTGTTCGCGTTCTGGCTGCATCGCTGGCTGATCGGCGTGGACCCGATGCCCGGCATGCACTGAGACGGTGCCGGGAGTCATCTACGCGACGGCCCCGGTGCGCGCTAAAGTCGGACTCCCCACCACCCATTACCCACCAATCGAGGACAGGTCATGGTCGGTTTCCTGCTCTGGCTGCTGCTGCTCGTGTTCTGCTGGCCGCTTGCGCTGCTGGCGCTGGTGCTCTGGCCGATCGTGTGGCTGATCTCGCTGCCGTTCCGGCTGGTCGGCATCACGTTGCACGCGGTGTTCGCCTTCCTCGGCGCGCTGCTGATGCTGCCCGCCCGCGTGCTGCGCGGCCGCCCGGCCTGAACCCGCTCGCCCGGCCTGCTGCCAGCCGTCGTGGACAAGCCGTTCGCGCCCGCCTGCGAACGCAACCGCGAACCGATCCTGGACGTGCTGCGCGCGGCGTTCGCACGATGCAGGCACGTGCTGGAGATCGGCAGCGGTACCGGCCAGCACGCAGTGCATTTCGCCGCGGCGATGCCGTGGCTCGACTGGCAGTGCTCCGACCGCACGGAGCAGCTGCCCGGGATTCGCGCGTGGCTCGCGGAAGCCGCGCTGCCGAACACGCCCGCGCCGCTGGAGCTGGACGTCGCCGGTACCTGGCCGCATGCCCGCTACGACGCGGTGTTCAGCGCCAACACGCTGCACATCATGGGCTGGCCGGAGGTCGAACGCCTGTTCGCCTGCCTGCCGGCGGTCGCCGGCGACGGGGCGGTACTGGCGATCTACGGCCCGTTCAACCGTGACGGCCGCTACACCAGCGACAGCAATGCCGACTTCGACCGCGCGCTGAAGGCGCGCGATTCCCGCATGGGCCTGCGCGACGCCGAGGCGGTGGACATGCTGGCGCGGGCGGCAGGCTTTGCGCTGGCGCAGGACCACGCCATGCCGGCCAACAACCGTTGCCTGGTGTGGCGGCGTCGCTTGCCGGCGGCGGGCGGCGATCTGCCCGGCATCGCCTAGCGGCGGGTCGCTCGCCACACGCCCGGCGATCCGGAGAAACCGGTGGCCGGCGCCGGCACGCCGCGCATCCGCGTTTGACGCCAGGTTGATCGTCGCGCGTGCTTGATGGGAGCCGTTCGTGCGCCCGGGGAGCAGCCATGCAGCAGCACACAGGCAGACGATCGTTGCCGCGCCCGTCGGGCGCCGGCCGCATGACATCGCGCGGCGTCCAGGCGGTGCCATGGCTGGACCTGGACCGCTTTCTCGGCCGCTGGTACGGCGTCGCCTGGTTGCCGTTGCCGTTCCAGCGGCGCTGCGCCGGCGAGCTCACGCTGGAATACGCCTCGCGCGACGACGGGCTGATCGCGGTGCACAGCGCCTGCCGCACCGGCGATGGGCGCCTCAGCGAAGTGCATGGCGTGGCGCGCCAGCCCGAGCGGCTGCGCGACCCGGCCAAGCTGCAGTTGCGCTTCGCACCGGCCTGGCTGGAGCGGCTGCGCTTCGTGTGGAACGAGCACTGGGTGATCGGGCTGGACCGCGACTACCGCTGGGCGCTGGTCGGCGAACCACGCCGACGCCATCTGTGGATCCTCGGCCGCGAGGCACGCATGGACTACCACCTGCTTGAAGAACTCAAGGCGACCGCCCGGCGCATGGGCTACGACCTGGCGCCGTTGCTGATGTCGCGCCAGCGCATGGATTGAACGCCGCGCGCGGCGGGCAGGTTTGCAATTTCCGGCCGAGGCGGCAGGATGGCTGTCGTGCCTTCCGATGAAATCCCGCCCCACGTGCGCGCCGTCGACACCCTCACCCCCTGTCCCTGCGGCAACGCCGAGGGTTACATGCATTGCTGCGGTCCATTGCACGAAGGCTCGCCCGCGCCGACTGCCGAGGCGCTGATGCGTTCGCGCTACAGCGCCTACGTGCTCAAGCGCGAGGATTACCTACTGGCCACCTGGCACCCCAGCACGCGCCCGGCGCACCTGAAGCTGGCCACGCAGCAGCCGTCACCGAGCTGGCTCGGGCTGTCGGTCAAGCGCCACCAGGGCGGCGCCACCGAGGCGGTGGTCGAGTTCGTCGCCCGGCTGCGCTACGGCGGCGGACGTGCGCAGCGGATGCATGAGGTGAGTCGCTTCGTGCGCGAGGACGGACGCTGGTATTACCTCGACGGCGAGATCCTGACCTAAGCGGGGGCGGGCTGCTGCGGAATCCGCCCGGACGACTGGTGCCGCAAGCTGCCCTCGCCGCGCCGGTCGTGCACAGGCGCACTTGCAGCTCGGAAAACCACGCTTTGTCCGTCGTTCCACAAAGGCCGTACGCCCGATTCAGAAGCCGGCCGTGCCGGCCGCATGCAGCCGGGCGGCCAGCTTCACCACGTCCGGATGGTGGAAGAAGGCGTGCAACCGGGCGGCGCGGCCCGGGCCGACGCCTGGCTGGTCCTCCCACTCGGCGGTGCTGCGGCTGGCCAGCGTGGCCCAGTCGGGCAACCCGGCCTGGCCGGCGGGTGGCATGCCCAGCGCGCGCAGCCAGTGGTCGAAGCTTTCACGGCGCGCGCCTTCGAAGGCCTGCGCCAGGCGCGCCGCGCGCGCCGGGCCGATGCCCGGCACCGCAGCCAGTTGCGCCGGCGTCAGGCCGAGCCAGTCGAGCAGGCCGCGTAGCTGCCCCGCATCGACCAGCGCGCGCCAGGTCGTTTCGCCGATGCCGTCGATGCGTAGACCCTGCCGCCCGCCCAGCCACACCAGCCGTGCCAGGAACTGGCGCCGGCACCCGGCCTGCGGATGCCAGCAGTCCAGCCCGTCGCGGTCGGTAGCGTCGGGCACGGCTACGGCGGCGCGTTCGCGGGTGCGCCACACCACCGCGTCGAAGCGCGGAATGGTCAGGCCTGCCAGCGAGATCGACACCTGGTCACCCGGCCGCGCATCGAGCTGGCGCCAGTGCGCCAGCGAGCCGACGCTGACGCGCTGCACCGTGCGGTCGTCCAGCACTACCGGATCGAGCTCCAGCACCACGCTGATGCCGCCGCGCCGGCCGCGGCGGAAGTCCACCGCGCGCACGGTGGCGAGCGCCGTGGCGGGCGGGTATTTCCATGCCACTGCCCAGTCGGGCGGCGCCGGCTGCCAGTCCCGTGCACGCGGCCGATGGCCCTGCCGCAGCACGGTGCCGTCGGTGGCGAAGGGCAGCGGCTGGCGATACCAGCGCTCGCGCCACTGGCGCACCCCGGCCAGGTCGTGCACCGGATGGGTCAGCACCGCGCTGGCGCCCAGGCCCATCGCCTGCAGGCCGGCCAGGCGCGCCTGCATGTCTTGGGGGCCGCTGGGCCAGTCCCACACGAACAGGCCGATGTGCGCGGCCGCCTGTGCATCGAACGGCTCGCGCGCCAGCGCGCCGGCCACGTCGGCGCGTGCGCGCACGCCGCCGTCGTGCGCCTGCCGGTGCCCGGGCAACCACCAGACCAGTTCGCCCTGCAGCACCACGCGCGCGGGCGCGTGCGGCAGCCGCTTGGGCACGGCGGCGATCTTGCGCACCTGGCCGGTCCAGTCGGAACCGTGCAGCCCATCGCCGCGGCTGACCGCCTGCCGCAACTGGCCATCCACGTACAGCAGCGTCACCGCCACGCCGTCGGCCTTCGGTTGCACCCACAGATCGGCATGGCCGCGCGCCGCCATCCAGGCCTGCACGGCGGCGGCATCATGCAGTTTGGCCAGGCCGGTCTGCGCCACCGGCGTGCGTACCGGTCCCGTGGCATCGGCCAGATGCACCAACGGCGGCGGGGCCTGCGCGGGGAAGCAGGCGCGCCAGTCTTCGTAGCGCGCCAACGCCTGGTCGTAGATCGCATCGTCGACCGGCGAGCGGCCCTCGGTGCGGTAGGCGTGGTTCCAGTGGTCGAGCTGGTCGTGCAGCGCCTGCAGCTCCTGCGCGGCGCGCGGCACGTCCCAGGCCGGGCACGCGGCCATGCATGGCCTGGCCAGCAGCCCCATGGCCAGCATCCACCAGCGGCATCCTTGTCGCATCGAGCGTTCCTTAGCGTTTGGCAAGCACTGCAACTTAGCGAGGCGACCGGGTCTGACGCAGTGGCACCGGTCCGACCGATGGCGTAGGACGCGCCCGATCAGTCCGCGGGGTGATGCCTACGCGCCACGAGCGGCAACCTCGCGCGGTCTGAGACCTCTCCCCTCCGAAGAGAGGCTGGGTGAGGGGCCGGGGCTCGCGTAAATAGGGATTCGTGCGGGTGATCTTTCATGACAGACCTGGCATGACAGGAGTCTCTCGCTAGAGCGACCCCTCACCCCAGCCCTCTCCCCGGAGGGGAGAGGGAGCAAGGGCTTGCGGATGGCTACCAGTCCATCTCCACCTGGCCGTCCGGACGTCCATTCGGACCGAACCGCCGCTCGACGATCCGTCCGTGACCCGTGTGCCCGATCGCCACCACCGTGCTCGCCCGCGTGCCGTAGTCGGCGCCGCGGATGAAGGCCGAGGAGAGCCAGCGCTCGCGTTCGAGGCCGATGCCCGTATCCGGCAACTCGCCATCGAGGGCCGCTCGCTCGTCCGCCAGCGCGGCGAACAGCGGTGCGAAATCCTCGACGTCTCCCTGTTCCAGCCATGCCTGCAGGCGCGCCATCAGCAGGCGCGTCTTCGGCCAGGGCGTGTTGAAGTCGGCGTTGGACAGGCCGTGCAGGCCGGGCGTGACCGCCTGCGCGCGCGGGCCCGGCCGGTTGCCCAGGTAGAACGCGGCGTGCGCATCGAAGGTGAGCAGGTTGAACGGACGGTACTGCGCGGCCACCTCGCGCAAGGCCTGCGCATGTGCGGTGGCATCGGCTTCGCCACGCAGGAAGTCGGTCACCAGCCAGCCGCGCGAAAGGCCGGCCTGCGGATCGCGCGGGTCGCGCACGTTGGTCACCGTGGCGCAGCGTCCACCCGGACTCACGCCCAGCCAGGTGCCGCCCGCCTCGAGGTCGCGGCCGGCGATCACCGGCGCATCGTCCCAGCGCGCCAGCGGGGTGCTGGGACGGGCGTGGTATTCGTCGCGGTTGCCCGCCAACAGCAGACGCCAGCGCGGGTGGGCGTTCCAGGCGAAGGCGATCAGGCACATGCGAGGGGTTCCGGCGTCATGCCTGCGACTGTGCACGGTCGGCACGGGAGGGGCAAGGCGAAGCGTCGCCATGCCGGCCTTCGTGCCATGCAGCCCCTCACCGACTCCTCTCCCCCAACTTCGGGGGAGAGGCTTCGATCACGCGATTACATCTTGTAGCGCACGCCGACCGTGTAGAACCGCCCGACCATGCCCGGCTGCGCCCAGGTCGGGTTGTAGTTGTTGCTGGCGTAGTTGGCCGGGTCGAACGGCGCCTTGCGGTTGAACGCATTGAGGACCGATGCGTACACCCCGAAGTGGTCGTTGAAGTCGTAGCTGCCGGTCAGGTCGAAGTAGGTGAACGAGGCGACGTGGCAGCTCGGCGGGAACGGATTGCCGTTGTCGTCGGTGGAGATGCAGCCCTCGCCGTTGTCCGGCGCGCTCATGCTGATCGCGCTGGTGTAGTACAGCGTGCCGGTGACGGTGGCCTGGCCGAAGGTCAGGCTGTTCGACCACGACGCGCGGTCACGGGGCGTGCCCGCACCAGAGGACAGCGCATACGGTCCGTGCGTGCCGACGAAGCGCTCCACCGTGCCGTCCTGCAGCGTGAGGTTCCACTCGAAGATGCGCGTGGCGTTGAACTCGCTGCGCAGCTTCACGTTGCCGCCGAGGTCGAAGTTGCCGATCAGGTCCAGGTCCACGCCCTTGGTCTGCAGCGCGTTCTGGTTGACGTACGGCGCCATCACCACCACCGGCTTGGGCAGCAGGGTCGGGAACTGCGGGTCGGGCACGTCGGGGATGATCGCCGAGCCCGGCGGCAGCGGCTGGCCCGCGAAGTAGGCATCGAGCACCGCCTGCGTGTCGAACTGGCCGATCACGCCGGTCTTCTTGATGTCGTAGTAGTCCACCGAGGCGCTGAACTGGTCCAGCGGCTGCCACAGCACGCCGAAGGTCCAGCTCTTGGATTTCTCCGGCTGGATGTTCGGGTTGCCGATGGTGTCGTAGGCCAGGCCGTAGGGACGCACGTAGGCGTTGTTGCCGTGCGCCGCGGCGTAGTCGTCGGGCAGGTTGTAGGTGGCGAAGCCCTCCGATTCGCTCGAGCCGTTCTCGGCGAAGCTCGGCGCGCGGAAGCCCTTGGACCAGGTGCCGCGCACGGCCAGCGACTCGATCGGCTTCCACTTGAAGCCCACCTTCGGCGAGAAGTTGTTGCCGAAGTCGGAGTAGTGGTCGAAGCGGCCGGAGACGTCCACTTCCAGCGACTCCAGGAACGGCGCGTCCAGCTCGGCGTAGAGGCCTTCGACGGTGCGGCTGCCGAAGGTGTGCGCCACGCCCAGGCCCTGTGCCTGCAGACCGGGGTTGAGGTCGGGATCGTGCTGCTGCTCATGGCGCACGTCGATACCGGTCGCCAGGCCCAGCGAGCCGCCGGCCAGGTCGGCCAGCGGACGCGACACGTGGAAGTCGATCGACTGCAGGTCGGTGGTCGAGCGCTTGTGCAGCACCGGCGCCAGTTGCGCCAGCAGCTCGGGCGAGTTCTGCGACGGGTCGACGAAGTTGTAGGTGCCGTTGTTGACCGCGTTGATCAGCGCGGCGTAGTTGAGGAAGCCGTAGTTGTCCACGTCCAGCGTGTTGTGGCTGAACACCAGCGCGCTGTCGTAGTTCCACTCGCCCCAGATGCCGTGGATGCCGCCGGCGATGCGCAGGTTGTGGTTCTCGTTCTTGCCGCCGCCGGGGATGCCGCCGAAGGCGTAGGTGATCAAGGCCGGATCGTTCGGGAACGGGTTGTTGGGGTTGTCCGAACCGTCGGGCAGGGTCGCCGGCAGCAGGATCGAGCGGGTGTTCACCGGCGTGCCGGCGCGGATCTGCGGCGGCGTGCCGGCCGCCTCGACCTTGTTGGTGTAGTAGCTGCCGCTGACGTAGGCCTCGCTGCTGTCGCCCACCTTCAGGGTCAGGCGGCCGTAGACGCCGACGCGCTCCTGCTTGGGCTGAAGGTCGAGGTAGTTGATCTGGTTCTGTTCGCAGCCGCTGCCCTCGGCATTGGTGATCGGAGTGGTGCCGGGACCGCAGGGCACCAGCGGCTGCCACAGCGCGCCGGGCGCGGCGGTGCCGGTCAGCATGCCGCCGGGACCGTTCGGGCCGAGCACGGCGCGCTGCACCATCGGATAGATCGAACCGTTGTTGAAACCGGGCTGGCCCCAGTCGAAGTTGCTGCCGCCGGTGGGATTGAGGTTGGCGGCGTTGTACGGGTAGCCGCGGTCGCGCGCCCAGATGCGGTCGTCCTTCTGCGCCTCGACGCTGCCGTAGGCATTCCAGCCGTTCTTCTGGAGGTCGCCGCCACCAAACAGCAGCGTGGCGCGGCGGGTAGTGCCGCCGCCCTGCTGCGAGGTGCCGACCTCGGCGGTGCCTTCCAGACCCTTGTAGTCGTGCTTGAGGATGATGTTGACCACGCCGGCGATCGCGTCGGCACCGTACAGCGAGGAAGCGCCGTCCTTGAGCACGTCGATGCGCTCGATGGCGTTGACCGGGATGGTGTTGAGGTCGACGAAGGTGCGCTGGCCGTCGTCCGCCAGCGGGTAGTTGGCCGAGCGGCGGCCGTCGATCAGCACCAGCGTGGAGTTCACGGTCAGGCCGCGCAGCGCCACACCGGCCGAACCGGCGGCGAAGCCGGCGGTGAAGGCGGTCGGGATCGAACCGCTGTTGTCGGCAGAGATCGCGCGCACCACATCCGATACGGTCTTCAGGCCGCTGCGCTGGATCTGCGCGGCGGTGATCACGGTGACCGGCGAGGGCGTCTCCATGTCGATGCGCGGGATCGCCGAACCGGTGACGGTGATGGTCTGCAGCTGCTGCGCCTGCTGCTGGTCGGGCGGCTGCTGGTCCTGCGGGGGAGCGCTGTCGGCGGGGGCGACTGGCGCGGTGGTCTGGGCGGAAACGGTTCCTAGAGGCGTCAACAGCAAACCAGCCAACGCCAACGCGAGCTTGTTGGGCTTCATGACTTGAGTCCTCGGTTGTGGGTGCGCAACGCGCCCGGGGACTGGAGGAATGCAAGCGACCAGCTCGACGGGCGAGGGGAGTTGCGGCTTGGAGTCTTCCACTTTCCGTCGACTGCTACAAGTCCTTAACGTTGCAGGAATTTGCGACGGCGCGAGGCGTGTCCGCCGCCTTCGTCCCGAACGGAGCATGGTTCTCGTATGGACGCCCATACGTCCATACACACAGGCGCCTGCCTGTTGCCCGGCGCCGCCGCCCGCTCAGAAATCCAACCGCAGGCGCAGTCCGAGGCTGCGGCCCGGCGCCGGTTCGTAGTAGCGGCCGTTGCCCTCGTTGACGATCACCGATCCGACGATGCGCCGGTCGAACAGGTTGTCCACGCGCGCGACCAGGTGCAGACGCGCATCGCCCAGCGCGAAGCCGTAGCCGAGGTCCACACCCGTGTGCAGGTAGCCCGGCGCCGAGGCGCTGTTGCGGTCGTCGACCGGCACCGCGCCGACGCCTTCGAGTTCGAGGCCGCCGCGCCAGCCGAGCGCGCCGCCGTGTTCCAGGCGCAGCGAGCCGTAGCGCCCGGGCACGCCGGGGATGCGCGTGCCGGCCGGCACCGGCAGGTCCGGCACCAGGCACGGCGTACCGGCGCAGGCGAGGAAGCCGCTGCGGAAGCGCGCCTGCAACCAGGTCATGCCCAACCGCAGGCGCCAGCCGTCGCCGAGCTCGCCATCGAGCGACAGTTCCGCGCCCTGCCGGCGGCTGCGTCCCACGTTGCGGTAGGTGGAGCGGCCGCCGACGTTGCTCGCCACGGCCAGTTCGTCACGGCTGTCCGCGCGGAACAGCGCGAGTTCCATGCGCATGCCATCGTGCGCCTGCCATTTCAGTCCGAGCTCGCCGTTGCGGCTGCGTACCGGACGCAGGTCGAGCGCCAGCCCGGCCTGGCCGTCGCGGCGATAGCCCAGTTCGTTGAAGGTCGGCGTCTCGAAGCCTTCGCCGTAGCTGGCGTAAAGCCTCAACACCGCAGTCGGCCGGTAGTCGATGCCGGCGACCGGCGTGGTCGCCTGGTAGCGCGTGCGGCCGCTGTCGTCGGGGTTGGCCGCCGTGACGTAGCGATCGGACGCACGGAACGCCACCACGCTGTGGCGCGCACCCAGCAGCAGCGACCAGTGTTCGGCGAGATGCCAATCAAGTTGCGTGTACTGGTCGAAGGCATGCACGCGGTCGAGCTCGTCGCGGCGCAACGCGCCCTGCACGCCGAGCATGTCGCCGACGAAATTCTCGTAGCCGCGCCGGTGCTGGTCCTGCGTATCCCAGCTCGCGCCCAGCACCCACTCCAGCGGATGCCCGAAGGCCTGGCCGCGGTGCGTCCAGCGCGCATCGGCGCCGCCATAGCCTCCGTCGAGGTCGACCACGCCGCCGGCGCTGAGCGGGCTTTGCTGCGCCGCCACCGGGATCGACAGGACCTGGGTGACGCCGCGTTGCCCGCCGTAAGCCATCAGGCGCAGATCGTCGCGATCACGCTGGACTTCCCAGACCGCACCCAGCTGTTGCTGCTGCACGCGCTTGCGCGTGACGAAGGCGAACGCCGCATCCACCGCCTGGCGCGGATCGGCCCGCCACTGGTCGCGGGTCAGCCCGAGCGGATCCTGTGTCCACGGCTGCGCCAGCGTGTTGGCCACCACGGTGAGCGTGCGGCCCGCACCGAGATCGAAACCCAGGCGCGCGTTGCCCGAGGTCCGCTGTGCGCGGCTGTGTGCGCGATAACCGTCGGTGCGGAAGCGTCCCAGGGCCAGGTTGTAGTCGAGCGGGCCGGCGATGCCGCGCGCCGCCATGTCCAGGTTCATGCTGCCGTCCGCACCGGCATAGGCCTCCAGCGTGCGCACCGGCACTGGCCCGCCCGCGGCGCTCCAAAGCTGCACCACGCCGCCGGACGAGTTGCCGTACAGCGCCGAGAACGGCCCGCGCAACACTTCCACGCGATCGGCCGCGGCCAGCGCGAAATGGGAGAGCTGGCCCTGCCCGTCCGGCATCGTCGCGGGGATGCCGTCGGCATACAGCCGCACGCCGCGCACGCCGAAGGTGGCACGCGCGCCGAAGCCACGGATCGACAGTTGTTCGTCCTGCGCGTAGTTCTGCCGGTCGCGCGCCAGCACGCCGGGCACGCCGGTCAGCGCCTCGGACAGGTTCACACCGGGCTTGCCGTCCGCGCCCGCGCGCACCGGCACGTTGGACAGCGCGGCCGGCAGGTCGAACGACGGGATGTCCAGCCGCATCGCCTGCACCGGCACCGGCGGCAGCTCGGTGACGGCCTGCGCCGCCGCTGCCAGCGGCAGCCAGGCGACCGCGAATGCACCCCACATCCGAACCGTTCCCATCGCACCGCCTGTCCGCCATCGGCCCACCATGGTAGCGGCCTGTCGTGCACGCACCGCGCAGCGCGGGGCTTCGGCCCGCCGCCCTGGCATGCGGAATACCGGGGATGGGTGCCAGCCCACTCTACGCGGCGTCCGCTTCGGGGATAATCGACCGATGCGCCGCCCTTCCCTTCGTGCCCTCGCCCGCCTGCTGGCCCTCGTCGCACTGGTCGCCGCGATGCCCGTCATCGCGCAGGACAGCTCCCGCCAGCAGGCCCAGGCCAGGCAGCAATTGGCCGAACTGCGCAGCAAGATGGAAGCGCTCGCCCGCGAGCAGGCGCAGACCGCGGCCCGGCGCGACAGCGCCAACGCGAAACTCGCGCGCCAGGCCAACGCACTGGCCGATGCCGCGCGTGCCCTGCGCGACGTCGATGCCGCGCTGACCGCCAAGCAGCAACAACTCGACCAGTTGCAACAGCAACGCAGCGAACTCGACCAGCGCCTGGCCGGCCAGCGCGCCGCGATCGCCGACCTGCTGCGCGCCACCTACACGCTCGGCCGCGGTACCGACCTGCGCCTGCTGCTGGGCGATCAGGACCTGGCGCAGATCGCCCGCGCGCTGGCCTATTCGAAGTATTTCCAGCAGGACCGCGCCGCGCGCGTAGCCGAGCTGATGGGCGAACTGAGCCGCCTGCAGCAGCTGGAGGCGGAGATCACCGCCGAGCAGCAGGCGCTGGCCGCCACCCGCGCCGAACGGGCCGAAAAGACGCAGGCGCTGGCCGCGCAGCGCGCTGCCCAGCAGAAGCTGGTCGCCCAGGCCGATGCCAAGTACAAGGACGAGGCGCAGCGCCTGGCCGCGATGAAGCGCAACGCGCAATCGCTCGATCAACTGGTCGACAAGCTGCAGCGCGCGATCGACCAAGCCGCGCGCGAAGCGGCGCGCGAATCGCGCAGCAGCCCCGCCGCGCCCAGCCGCGCCGGCGGCAAGGCCGACATCCGCGGCAACCTGCCGTGGCCGGCGGCGGGCAGCGTGGTCAGCTACGGCAACGGCGTGCTGATCAAGGCGGCCGGCGGCAGCGAGGTACATGCGGTGGCGCGCGGCCGGGTCGTCTATGCGGCGTTCCTGCGCGGCTACGGGCTGCTGGTCATCCTCAACCACGGCGACGGCTGGCTGAGCATGTACGGCAACAATGAAAGCGTGCTGCACGGTGTCGGCGACCAGGTCGAGGCCGGCGAGGCGATCGGCACCGCCACGCCGCCGACCGGCGTCAACACCGGCGTCTATTTCGAACTGCGCCACGACAACAAGCCGGTCGACCCGCGCGGCTGGCTGGCCAAGCGCCGTTGACGCCCCGCCCGCCGCCCCGCAGGCTAGCTTTGGAACGACTGCGCCCGCGTGCGGTCGAAAACCGCCGGACCACCAGGAGTCTTCGCATGCAACCGTCCCCCCGTGCCCTGGCCTGCGCCGTGACCGCCGCGCTGGCGTTCGCGCCCCTGCATGCGCAGGAGGCCCCGGCCAGCGCGGCAAGTTCGGCGGCGCCGGCCGTGGCGTCCAGCGCACCCGACCGGGTGGACCTGGACGACGTGCGCAACTTCAGCCGCGTCTATGAGGTGATCCGTCAGGCCTACGTCGAGCCGGTCGACAACAAGACCCTGATGAAGGCTGCCATCAGCGGCATGCTGAGCGGACTGGATCCGCACAGCGAATACCTGGACAAGCAGGGCCTGGAGCAACTCTCCGAGGACACCACCGGCCAGTACAGCGGGCTGGGCATCGAGGTGCTGGAAGTCGACGGGGCGCTGCGCATTATCTCGCCGATCGACGACACGCCCGCCGCCCGTGCCGGCATCAAGCCCGGCGACACCATCGTCAAGATCGACGGCAAGGCGGTCGACCCGGACAACGTCGACGACATGTTCCGCCGGCTGCGCGGCGATCCGGGCAGCAAGGTCACCCTTACGATCCTGCACGAGAAGAGCGACCAGCCGGTCGACATGCACCTGGTGCGCGAGCGGATCTCGGTCACCAGCGTGAAGCTGCGCGAACTGGAGCCCGGCTACGTCTACATCCGTCTGAGCCAGTTCCAGGACGACACCGCCGGCGACCTGGAGAAGAAGTTCGCCGACTACGTGGCCAAGCACGGCCAGCCCAAGGGTGCGGTGCTCGACCTGCGCTCCAATCCGGGTGGCCTGCTCACCTCGGCGGTGGCGGTCAGCGACGACTTCCTCGACGCCGGCGGCATCGTCAGCACGCGCGGCCGGCTGGCCGATTCCAACCTCAAGTTCGCCGCGCATCCGGGCGATCTGTTGAACGGTGCGCCGATCGTGCTGCTGGCCGACAACGGCACCGCCTCGGCGGCCGAGATCGTCGCCGGCGCATTGAAGGACAATCACCGCGCGCTGATCGTAGGCCGGCGCACCTTCGGCAAGGGGGTGGTGCAGACCGTGCTGCCGCTGGATGCCGACCACGCGGTCAAGCTCACCACCGCGCGCTACTACACGCCCAACGGCACCTCGATCCAGGCCGAGGGCATCAAGCCCGACATCGCGCTGGCCGACCTCACCGTCAATCCGGCCGACAACGGGCCGGAGCTGATCAATTCCGAAGCGGACCTCAGGCACCACCTGGCCAACGAGAACGCCGCCGCCGGCCAGGACATCGACAACGACGGCAGCGCCGAGAATGCCAAGCTGGCCACCGAGGACTACACGCTGGCGCAGGCGTTGAACATCCTCAAGGGATTGGCGCTGGGGCATCGCGCGAGCGTCGCGAAGTAGTGCTTCAGCTCCCTCTCCCCTGCGGGGAGAGGGCTGGGGTGAGGGGTCGGGGCTCGCCCGAAACTCTGACCGGGCGACCTTTGCTGATGCATTGGTGAAAAGCGCCGGCTCGCCCCACATTACCCGCAAGCCTGGTCCCCCTCACCCCGACCCTCTCCCCTGCGGGGAGAGGGAGCTAAAGCGTTACTCGGTCGTCGCCTCGCGCGGCTTGACCAGCCAGCGCACCGCCAGCACGCCCAGCTCGTAGAGCAGGCACATCGGCACGGCCAGCATGATCATCGAGGTGATGTCCGGCGGCGTGATCACCGCGGCGATGGCGAATGCGCCGACGATGGCGTAGCGGCGCATGCTGCGCAGCTTGGCCACGTCCACCACGCCCACTGCGGCCAGGATCACCACCGCCACCGGCACCTCGAAGCACAGGCCGAAGGCGAAGAACATCAGCATCACGAAGTCGAGGTAATGCGTGATGTCGGTCATCATCTCCACGCCCACCGGGGTCACCGCGGTGAGGAAGCGGAACGCTGCCGGCAGCACCAGGAAGTAGGCGAACGCGCAGCCGATGTAGAACAGCACCAGCGCCGCCAGCAGCAGCGGACGCGCCAGGCGCTTCTCGTGCCGGTACAGGCCCGGGCTGACGAACGCCCACAGCTGGTAGAGGATCACCGGCATGCTGATGAACAGCGACGTGTAGAAGGCGAGCTTGAGCGGCGTGATGAACGGGCTGGCGACCTCGGTGGCGATCAGGTGCGCGCCCTGCGGCAACCGCGCCACCAGCGGCTCGGCCAGCAGCGAGTAGAGCCGGTTGGCGAAGGGGATCAGCGCCAGCAGCACCACCAGCACCATCGCACACGACTTGATCAGCCGCGAGCGCAGCTCGATCAGGTGCGAGAACAGGCCCTGCTGCAGGTCGAGCTGCGGCTCGGGCTCAGGCGAGGCCATGCGGATGTTCCTTCACCGGGGCATGCTCCGGATCGTCGGCGAACAGGTCGCCGGTGCGGGTGTCGCGCTCGGGCGGCGCATCGAGCAGGTCGGGCCCGGCATCCGTCTCGTCGATCGGGTCCGGCGTCGCCTCCGCCGGGCTTTCGTCTGCCGGTACGGCGGCCACCGCACCAACGGCTTCGCGCACCTCGCGGGCAGTGGCGTTCATCTGCGCCTGCGCGGCCTCGGCGCGCGCGGCGGCCTCGCGCGCGGTGCGCTTGATTTCCTCCACCTGCAGCTCGCGCTCGACCTCGGCGCGCACGCTGTCCCAGCTGTTGCGCACGCGCCGCACCAGCGCGCCGGCGGTGCGCGCGGCGCCAGGCAGCTTCTCCGGGCCGAGCACGAGCAGCGCGATGAGCGCCAGCAGCAGCAGCTTGCCGAAGCTGATCTCGATCATGGCCGCGCCACCGCGCGCTTACTTGGTTTCGCTGGTGTCGCGCGCCTTGCTGGCGGTGCCTTCCGAAGCGGGCGGATCGGCGCGCAGCTGCTCCTGCGCCTTGCGCTTGGCCTCGTCCTCGTCCTCGTCGCCCTGCATGGCCTTCTTGAAGCCGCGCACGGCGTTGCCAAGATCAGGTCCGATCTTGGAGAGCTTGCTGGTGCCGAAGATCACCAGCACCACGATCAGCAGGATGATCCAATGCCAAAAACTGTCCAGACCCATGACTTCAAACCTCGCACGGACTTTTGTCCGAAAACCGTTGGGTTGCAGGCGCTATGCCAGCAACGGGATCAACGCGCAGTGTACTCCTCGAGCTGGTCGCGAAAGTCCACGACCGGCCCCGGCACGTTGTTCACGCCGCCCTCGAAGATGCGCCTGGGCGTGATGCCCGCGCCGTACGCCGCTGCGTTGGCATCGTAGTCGATGCGCAGCACCGAGCCATCCAGCGCGACGCCGGCGAACAGGCCGCGCGAGCGCGAGTAGGAGTAGATCTCCGCCTTCATCTGCGAATCGGTCGCGGCGCTGGCGGTGCGCCCGACCGGACCGGCCGCCGCCGCGGCATCGGCGCCGAGGGTGAACTTGCCGTTGACGATCGAGTCGACGCCGCGCTGCGTGCGGAAGACCAGGATCACGTCGGTCGAGGACACGCCCGCCTGGAAGCCCACGCTGCCGCCGGTCAGGGTGATGAAGCTGGGGTTGGACCAGGTGCCGTCCGGGCTCTTCACCGAGATCAGCCCTTCGCCGCGGCGGCCGCCGAAGATGAAGCCGGCTTTCACCATGTCCGGAATCACCGCGATCGCCTTGGCGTTCTGCAGCAGGTCCTTCGGAATGGCCTTGTCGGGCGCCTGCATGATCTCGCGCAGCACGCGCACGCTGTTCTGCGCGCGAACCAGCGGCGGATCCTCCGCCTGGGCGGCCACCGCCGGCAGCAGCAGGGCCAGTGCGATCAGCGAGCAACGACGCAATGCCTTGAACATGGGTACTCCTCCGCATGGGGGGATGGGGAGCCTGGGCGGTGGAAACGCCCGAGGCGAAAAGTTCGCTGTGCGAGGCGGGATTTTCGTCGGCTCGCCGGCCCATGGTGGTTCCATGGGTCAAGAGCCGGCGGAAATCCTGACCGCGCAGCGGGCTTTGCAGCCCGGGCGGCTTCCGCCGCCCAGGCTCCTGGGTGCGGCAACCGCGCCGGCGGCGCGCCCGGCGGCCTGTGGCAGACTCCACCGCCTGCACGCCGTCTTCCGCCACGATGCCACAGCCCGACCACTATACCGACCCTTCAGACCGCGCCCCTGACCGGAACGTTCAGGCAGGCGCGGCCGGCGAGACCGGCGTGCTGCTGGTCAACCTGGGCACGCCCGAGGCGCCGACGGCGCGTGCGCTCAGGCCTTATTTGGCCGAGTTCCTGTCCGACCGCCGCGTGATCGACTACCCGCGTTGGCGATGGTGGCCGATCCTGCAGGTGATCCTGGCGATCCGCCCGCGCCGTTCCGCGCACGCCTATGCGCGGATCTGGACCGAGGCCGGCTCGCCGCTGCGCGTGCTGAGCGAAGCGCTGGCCGGCGCGCTGCAGGCCGAGCTGGCCGGCCAGGCGCGGGTGGCGCTGGCGATGCGCTACGGCGCACCGTCGGTCGCCGCGGCGATCGCCGGACTGCAGGCCGCCGGCGTGCGCCGGCTGCTGGTGCTGCCGCTGTATCCGCAGTTCTCGGCCACCTCCACGGGCTCGGTGATCGACGCCGTGGCCGACGCGCTCAAGCAGCTGCGCTGGCCGCCGGAGCTGAGATTGATCAACGACTATCACGACGATCCGGCGCACGTCGAGGCGCTGGCGCGGCGGATCGAGCGCTGGTGGGAAACGCACGGCCGCGGCGACAAGCTGCTGCTTTCCTTCCACGGCATTCCGGAGCGCTATGTGCGCCTGGGCGATCCCTACCTGGCGCAGTGCCAGGCGACCACGGCGCGGCTGCGCGAGCGGCTGGGACTGGACGAGACGCAGTTGCTGCTGAGCTTCCAGTCGCGCGTGGGCCGCGAGCCGTGGCTGCAGCCGTACACCGACGCCACCGTGCGCCGGCTCGCCGGCGAGGGCGTCCAGCGGCTGGACGTGGCCTGCCCCGGCTTTGCGGTCGACTGCCTGGAGACGCTGGAGGAGATCGCCATGCAGAACCGCGACTTCTTCCTCGCCGCCGGGGGCCAGGAGGTGCGCTACATCCCCGCGCTCAACGATTCGCCCGAACAGGTGGCGAGCCTGGCGGCGATCGTTCGTCGCCACGCGCAGGGCTGGCCCGGCTTCGCACCAGCGGATCGCCGTCCGCTTCCGTAGGGTGGGCTTAAGCCCACCATGCTCTACGGCCACGCTCCAGACCACCGGCTGGTGGACTGAAGCCCACCCTACGGCGCTCTCGCAAAAGATCAGGAACGCGCTTGCGTCAGGCCGAGCCAGCGTTCGGCGCACGCCAGCACGCCGGCTAGCGGCGTACGCAGCAGCAGTGCGCCCAGGGCCAGGCCCAGCGCGTCGGCGGCCAGATCCCACACGCTTGCGTCCTCGGGGTCGTGCGGCCACTGCGCACACTCGATGAGCAGGCCGAACACCAGGCAGGCGGCCGCCACGCCGAGGCGCTGGCGCGCGCGGTGATAGAGGTTGCCCCACCAACCCATCAGCATGGCGAAGGCGAGCACGTGCAGCAGCTTGTCGCCCTGCGGCAACGCCAGCGCCATCGCGTTGAGCTGCCGCGCGGCCGGCAACAGCGCAAGGGCCGCCACGGCCGCCATCAGCACCGCGCCCAGGGCCACCCAACCCATGCGCCACTGCGGTGCGGCTGCCGCACTCAAAGCCGCCCGCCCTGGTCGGCGGCGAGCAGCTCGGCGGCCAGCGGCAACACGTCCAGGCCGCGGGCGAACAGCATCGCCTGGAAACGCTCGCCCATCTGCTCGGGCATGGTCAGCCGACGGACTTCCTGGGCCAGCCGATGCCGCGCGAAGTCGTCGCCGGCCTGGGCGTGGGCCTGCTCGAACGCCGCCTGCAGCCCGCTGGCGAGCAGGAACTGCGCCTGCGGCAGGTAGGCGGCCACGCCGAAGCCGGCGCTGTTGCCGGCCTCGGCCAGCGCAGTGAAATCGACCGAGGCGGTCAGGTCGTTGAGGCCCGGCCAGTGCAGCGGATCGTTGTGCGCGTGGTGGCGGTAATGCGCCATCAGCGTGCCGTCGCTGCGCTCGGGCAGGTAGTACTCGCGGCGCACGTAGCCGTAGTCGACGAACAACATCACGCCGGCGGTGAGCGTGCCGGCCACCGCCTGGATCCAGTAGGGGAGCTGCGGCAGCACTTCGGAGCGATAGCCGTCGGCGAAGGGCTGGCCCAGGTCGCGTTCGAGATGGCGCACGGCACCGGCGACCAGCGCATCGGCGGGACGGTCGGTGCGCATCAGGCGGCCTTCGCCGTCGAGCGTCACGTGCTCCTCGTAGACCTCGCCCGCGCGCAGGGTGAAGCGCGTGGTCGGCAACGCGTCGACCACCTCGTTGGCGAACAGCACGCCGCGCCACTCGGCTTCCGGCGGGCGATCCAGCCAGGCCACGCGCGCGTTGAGCGCTTCGGGCAGCGCGGCGGCCAGGCGCTCGCGCTGGCGTTCGCGCAGGTCGGCGCTCGGCTCCAGGATCAGGTAGCGGCGCGGCAGCGTGCCGACAGCATCGAAGGCGCGCAGCGCGGCTTCGGCGAAGGCGCCGCTGCCGCCGCCGAGTTCCAGGAAATCCGCGTCGGCGCCCAGCATCGCCAGCACCGGCTGCACCGCATTGGCGACGCACTGCGCGAACAGCCCGCCCAGTTCCGGCGCCGTGACGAAGTCGCCGGCCTCGCCGAACTTGGTCTTGCCCGCGCTGTAGTAGCCCAGGCCCGGCGCGTACAGGCAGCGCTCCATGTACTGCGCGAACGGCATCGGGCCGTGCGAGGCGATCTGCGTGCGCAGCAGTTGCAGCAGGCGGTCGGAATGGGCGCGCTCGTCGGGGCCGGGGTCGGGGAGTCGGGAGGCCATGGCTTCGGGGGTGTGCAAAAGGTGCACAGGGTAGCCGATGCGGTGTGGGGGCTTTGTGCGGCGACATTGAAGCGATGCTGCGCGACCAAAGCATCAGCCTGAGGCGAGCCCCGGCCCCTCACCCCAACCCTCTCCCCGGAGGGGAGAGGGAGCAACAGCGGTGCTGTGTGGTGATCAGAAATCCTTCTGCAGGCTCAGGTACACCCCGCGGCGCGGCCCGAACTGCGGCGCGCCCACGCCGATGCCGCTGCCGTCGCGCAGCTCGTAGCTGCGGTCGAGCGCGTTGATCACCGCGAGCTGCGTGTGCAGGTCGCCGAAGCGGTCGAGGCTGAAGTCGTGCGCGAGGCTCAGGTTGAGCTGGAAGTACGCCGGGAGCGAGGCGCCGTTGGGCACCTCGCCGTCCTTGCGCAGGCCGCTGCCGAACAGGTAGTTGGCGCCCACGCGGGTCTTGTCCGAGAGCGCGTAGCTGACGCCGCCGGAGGACGAATACGCCTGGTCGTGGTCGAGGAAGATGTAGTGGTCGGCGACGTAGGCGAGATCGTCCGGGTCGAAGTTGTACTGGCTGGTGATGACCCGGCTGCCGATCGCCCGACTGGCCGCCAGGTTGAAGTAGGCGCTGAACGGGCCGCTGTCGTAGTTGGCGGTGAACTCCGCGCCCTTGATCCGCCCCTTGGCGTAGTTGAAGGTGGAGTACACCAGCGCGGCGCCGAACTGGCCTTCGTCCTGCAGGCGCTGCACCTTGCGGTAGTAGGTGTCCAGGCCCAGCGTGAGCGCTCCGAACTGCTGCTGCACGCCGACGTCGAAGTAGTCGCTGCGCTCGCTCAGCGGCGTGTTGTCGCCGTTGTCCGGCAGGGCGTTGGTCGTGCCCTCGAACCGCGCAATATTCGTCGTGGTGATCGCCTCGGTCGCCGGCGGCGTGAAGTAGCGGGAGTAGCCGGCGTGCAGCACCGTGCTGTCGGTCGCCTGGTACACCAGGCCCAGGCGCGGGCTGAGCTGGCTCTCGGTGCGGAATGCCTGGTAGCGGTCGCCGCGCAGGCCGTAGTTCACCGTCAACCTGTCGCCGATGCTCCACTCGTCCTGCAGATACGCCGACCACGTCCTGGCGGTCAGGCGGTTGCCGTCCGCGACGAGGATCGGCGTGGTGCTCGCCTGGTTGCCGTCGGCGTCGGTCGGGAACACGTAGGCGTCGTTGCGGCTCGGCGCGCGCTCGAAGCTGCCGTAGATGCCGTAGCGCAGCGTGTGGCTGGCGCCCAGCGGCGTGGCGAAGTCGGCCTGCAGGGTGCTGGCGCGGTTGCTGCGGTCGATGGTCGAGGCGACGCCGTTGAACATCAGGTCGCCGACCAGGTCAGGGCTGAACGCGAGGCTCGAATAGCGCTGGCCGAGCGCGACCTGGTAGTCGGTCGCGCCGAGCTTGCCCTGCAGCGAAAGCACGCCGAAGCGGGTGTTCTCGCGCTGGCGCTCGTCGAGCAGGGCGGAGTCGAAGTCCACGGTGTCCAGATAACCGAACTGCGGCGACTGTCCCGGATTGTTCGGGATCTCGAAGCGGTTGTTGCTGACCCCGAACAGCAGGCTCAGGCGCGTGTCGTCATCGATCAGGTAGGAGATGTCGCCGAAGCCCTTCACCTGGTTGGTGTGGTCATGGATCGGCTTGCGGCTGGCGGTGGGGTTTTCCACACCCACGTCGCTTTCCAGGTAGTTCGCGGTGAAGAAGTAGCTCCAGCGGTCGTTGCTGCCCCACAGCGAGGCGTTCGGATTGAGCATGCCGAACGAGCCGCCGGTGATGCCGACGCTGCCGCCGTCGCCGAGCTGGTGGCCGCTCTTGGTGGTGATGTCCACCACGGCGGCGGTGCGCAGGCCGTATTGCGCCGGCAGCGCGCCGTCGAGCAGCTTCACGTTCTGCACGGTGCGCGCATCCAGCGCCTGACCGAAGCCGGCGATCGATTCGGGGATGATCACGCCGTTGATGCGGTACTGCAGGTTGGCGTGGTCGCCGCGCACGTGCAGGCCGCCGTAGGAATCCTGCACCACGCCGGGCGCCTGCAGCACGACCTGGTTGAGCGGCGTGGACTCGCCCAGCGGCAATTGCCGGATCGCCTTCTCGTCGATCACGTACTGGCTGGAGCCGGTATCGGGCGACAGCGCGTTGCGCGAGCGGTCCAGCGCGGCGCTGACGTCGACCGTGTCCAGCTGGCGGACCTGCTGCGGGGCGACGGGCGCCGCCGTGTCGTCGGCGGCGAAGGCCGGGGCGGCGAGTGCCAGGGCAAGGCTGGCGGCGAGCAGGGTGCGGGTCATCATGGCTCCGTGGGCGGAAAGGAGTAGCGGCAGGAACGTTATATTATAACGTTACGTATCACCTGCGCCAAAAGTCATGCCCGCGCATGGCCTTCCGACCCATTCACGTACGCCCGGCCACACTGGCGCCCTCCGCTTGGAAGGACACACCATGGCCGAGCCGCCGATCCAGATCCCCGCCGTGCCCGCCACCGCCGACCACGGCCGCATCGCCACGGCGATCCTCGATTTCGCCAGCCAGATTCCCGGCAGCCAGGTCCATCGCGGCCTCCACCCGGAAGCAAAGGCCTGGGAACTGGCCCGCCAGGCCTCGCGCAAGGCGGCGCTCACCGCCGGCTCGCTGGCGCTGCCGCCCGGGCCGCTGGGCTGGCTGACCGTGCTGCCCGAGCTGGTGGCGATCTGGCGCATCCAGGCGCAGATGGTCAGCGACATCGCGGCGGCCTACGGCCAGCACGCCAGCCTGGGCCGCGAGCAGATGCTCTGGTGCCTGTTCCGTCACACCGCGGCGCAGGCGTTCCGCGACCTGGTGGTGCGGATGGGCGACCGGCTGCTGTTCCGCCAGCTCTCGGCCACGCTGGCCGAACGGGTGGCCAAGCGGATCGGCGTGAGCCTGTCGCAGCGTGCGGTCGGCGCCGGCATCTCGCGCTGGCTGCCGGTGATCGGCGCCGCCGGCGTGGGCGCCTACGCGTGGTACGACACGCGCAGCGTGGCGCGCACCGCGATGGAGCTGTTCGGCAGCGGCAGCCTGATCCGCACCGAACCGATCGACGCGGCGGACGACCCGATCCGGAACGATGTGATCCATGACGACGTGATCCAGGGTGACACGATCGAACCGGACGACGCGCGGCCCGGGCAGTGACGCCCTGCCCGCTTTGCGGCAAGCTCGCCGCATGGACACCGGACATCCACCCGTCGCACTGGTCACCGGCGCCGCACGCCGCGTCGGCGCCACCATCGCGCGCACCCTGCACGCGGCCGGCTACGACCTGGCGCTGCACTACCGCCACTCCGCCGGCGACGCCGATGCGCTGATCGCGGAACTGGAGCGCGTGCGCCCCGGCAGCACGCTGGGCGTGCAGGCCGACCTGGCCGATCTGGCTCAGCTACCCGCACTGGTGGAACAGGTGACGGTACGCTTCGGCCGGCTCGACGCGCTGGTCAACAATGCCTCGGCGTTCCATCCCACGCCGATCGGCAGCGCCACGCCGGCCCAGTGGAACGAGCTGTTCGCCTCCAACGCGCAGGCGCCGTTCTTCCTGGTCCAGGCCGCCTGTCCGGCGCTGCGCGAATCGCGCGGCGCGGTGGTCAACCTGGTCGACATCTACGCCGAGCGCGCGCTGCCGGAGCATCCGATCTACGTGATGGCCAAGGCTGCGCTGGCCGCGATGACGCGCACACTGGCGCAGGACCTGGCACCCGAGGTGCGCATCAACGGCGTCGCCCCCGGCGCGGTGATGTGGCCGGCCGAGGGCAAGGACTACGCCGATCGCGAGGCGCTGCTGGCGCGCACCCCGCTGCAGCGCGCCGGCACGCCGGAAGACGTCGCCTCCGCCGTGCTCTGGCTGCTGCGCGATGCGCCCTTCGTGACCGGACAGATCATCCGCGTCGACGGCGGGCGCACGCTCGCCGTATAGCGGCTACTTCTTCGCGCGGAACGCGCCCTGCAGCAACGCCGGCTCGAAGCCGGCGCCGACTTCGCCATCCTCGGCATAGCGGTACAGCGCAGCGGCGTAGATGCCCTGCAGCGATGCCTGCACCAGGCTCAGCAGCACCAGCGCGACCACCACCACGACCACCGCGGTCACCATCGCCGGCAGCGAGTGCAGCGCGACGGCGCCACCGATCAACAGCGCACCGAGCAGCATGGCGAGGAAGGTCATCAGCCCGAACGCCGCGCCCAGTCCCACGTTGCCGATCAGGTTCTCGCCCCAGGTGCGCTTGAGCAGCTCCACGCTGCGCTTGACCGCATCCACCGGCCCCACGTCCTGGCTGGCCAGCACCGGCACCACCAGGAAGGTCGCCACGGTCCATGCTAAGCCGAGCAGGCCGACGACCAGCCGCCCGATGAGTCCCAGCCGTTCCTGCAACGCGCGCAGGACCAGGCCCACGGTGGCGGCGATCAGCGCGTAGCCGAGGATGCTCGCCCAGCGCGAGCGCGCCAGCGCCAGGCCATCGGACAGGCTGGTCGGCTCGCCGCGCAGGTGGCGCAGCGCGCAGCCGGCCAGCGCAGTGTTGAAGAACACGATGACGAAGTACTGCACCAGGTAGAAGGCGAACATCAGCAGCCAGGTAGCTGGCGACCAGCGGTCGTGGTCGAGCGCCTGACCATCGCTGGCGATCACCGCCAGCGCCACCGGCAGCAGGAAACTCGCCGCCACCACCAGCGAGCACAATCCCGACAGCAACGGAAAGGCGAGCAGCGCCTTGTCCGAGCGCAGCACCGCGGCGCTCGCCTTCATCAACCCCCAACTGCGTGCAAACTTGCCGGCCATGCCTGTCCCCCTTCCGTGAATGCCAGGCGCCTTTCTAGCACCCGGCCGAGCGGGCCGACAGTGGCGCCTGCAACGGCGATTTTCTACAGGGACATCGGTTCCAGCGGTTCGCTTTGCTGCGGAAAGGCCGCCCACAGTTCGGCCATGCTGTGTCCGCTCAGCGGGTGGCGCAGCTGCGGCGCGATGTCGGCCAGCGGCCTGAGCACGAAGGCGTGCTTCAGCTCGGTGCGCGGGATCTGCAGGTGGCCGGGACCGTCGATGACGCGCTGGTCGTACAGCACGATGTCGACGTCCAACGTGCGGTCCGCATAGCGCGGCACGTCGCGGCGCCGGCCGTGGCGATCCTCCAGCGCGTGCAGCCAGTCGTTCAGCGCTTCGGGTTCCAATTCGGTGTCCAGCGCCACCGCCAGGTTGACGAAGTCGGCGCCGTCGAAGCCGACGGCGCGGCTGCGGTACGCCGGCGACACCTCGATCGCGCCGAAGCGCGCGCGCAATTCATCCAGCGCCGCGCGCAGGTGCCGCCGTGGTTCGAGGTTGGAACCCAGGCTGAGGTAGGCGCGGGTCACGGCCGGGTGCCGCGCTCGATGCGCACGCCCACCGCACGCGCGCCGCGCACGGCGCCGGGCTTGGACAGTTTCAGGCGCACCCAGGCCACGCCGAACTCCTCGCGGATGATCGCCGCGCAGCGCTCGGCCAGCGTCTCGACCAGGCCGAAGCTGGAGCTGCCGACGTACTCGATCAGCCGCTTGGAAATATCCTTGTAGTTGAGCGTGAGCGCGATGTCGTCGCTGGCCGCCGGCACGGTATTGTCGAACGCCATCTCGATGTCGAAGGCGAGCGTCTGCCGCACGCGCCGCTCCCAGTCGTAGATGCCGATCACCGCGTCGATGCGCAGGTCTTCGATGAAAACGATGTCCATCGCGTCAGTCTAGGACATGTGGCGGCGCAGCCTGGCGCCGCCAGGCCGGTGACGTCCCCTACACCGGCTGCAGGCTTTCGAGATCCCACCGCGGCGATACCCGCACCGCCTCGTCCTGGCCCTGTCCCGCGGCCAGCCGGATCGCCCCGGCCAGCGCAATCATCGCGCCGTTGTCGGTGCAGAACTGCAGCCGCGGGAAATAGGTGCGAAAGCCATCCTGCTGGCCGGCCGCCGCCAACGTCTCGCGCAGGCGCCGGTTGGCGCCGACGCCGCCGGCGATCACCAGTCGCGTCGTGCCGGTGGCCTCCAGCGCCCGGCGGCACTTGATCACCAGCGTGTCGACGATGGCTTCCTCGAAACCGCGCGCGACGTCGGCGCGGGTCTGTTCGGACTGGTCGGACTGCTGCCAGGCCAGCAGGACCTGCGTTTTCAGGCCCGAGAAACTGAAATCCAGCCCCGGCCGGTCGGTCATCGGGCGGGAGAAGCGGAACGCGCCGGGCCGGCCCTGCTCGGCCAGCTTGGCCAGCGCCGGGCCACCGGGATACGGCAGGCCCATCAGCTTGGCGGTCTTGTCGAACGCCTCGCCGGCGGCGTCGTCCAGGGTGTCGCCCAGGATGCGGTAGGAGCCGATCGCGGCCACCTCGACCAGCATGGAATGTCCGCCGGACACCAGCAGCGCCACGAACGGCGGCTCGGGCGGGTCGGCTTCCAGCAGCGGCGCCAGCAGGTGGCCTTCCATGTGGTGCACGCCGATCGCCGGCACGCCCAGCGCCCAGGCCAGCGCCCGCGCCGCCGCCGCGCCGACCAGCAGCGCGCCGACCAGGCCGGGACCGGCGGTGTAGGCCACGCCGCCGAGGTCGCTGGGAGTCATGCCCGCCTGCGCCAGCGCCTCGCGCACCAGCGGCAGCAGCTTGCGCACGTGGTCGCGGCTGGCCAGTTCCGGCACCACGCCGCCGTAGTCGGCGTGCAGCTTGACCTGGCTGTACAGGGCGTGCGCCACCAGGCCGCTGCCGGGCGCCTCGGGCACCCAGCGCAGGATCGCGACGCCGGTCTCGTCGCAGGAGCTTTCCACGCCGAGGACGGGCTTGCCGGGCAGGTTTGAAAGTTGGCTGGTATGCACGCTATACTTCGCGGCTCGCCCTATTCCTTAAGGCGCGCCAGGTTGGCGGGCCAGTTTACCACTCGGAGTTTTCATGCCCAGCGTCAAAGTCCGCGAGAACGAGCCGTTCGAGCTTGCCCTGCGCCGCTTCAAGCGTACCTGCGAAAAGGCCGGCGTCCTGGCCGAGACCCGCAAGCGCGAGTTCTACGAGAAGCCGACCCAGGAGCGCAAGCGCAAGCGTGCCGCCGCGGTGAAGCGCCACCTGCGCCGCCTCTCGCGCGACGTCTCGCGCAAGACCCGGATGTATTGATCCCCGTCGCCGCTGCGTAGCGCGCGGCACGGTGGTTTGACATCCCGAGGCCGGTGTCGCCCCATGGCGACACCGGCCTTTCGCGTTTCCGGAGACAGCCCATGAGCCTCAAGCAGCGCATCACCGACGACATGAAGGCCGCCATGCGCGGCGGCGAGAAGGACCGCCTGGCGGTGATCCGGCTGATCCTCGCCGCGATCAAGCAGCGCGAGGTGGACGAGCGCATCGAGCTGGACGAGGCGCAGACCCTCGCCGTGCTGGAAAAGATGCTCAAGCAGCGGCGCGATTCGATCGTGCAGTATGACGCCGCCGGCCGGGTCGACCTGGCCGACGTCGAGCGCGCCGAAATGGTGGTGATCGAGGCCTACCTGCCGGCCAAGCTTTCCGAGGCCGAGATCGACGCACTCATCGACGCGGCCATCACGCAGACCGGTGCCAGCTCGCAGCGCGACATGGGCAAGGTGGTCGGCGTGGTCAAGCAGAACGCCGCCGGGCGCGCCGACATGGCGCAGGTATCCGCGCGGATCAAGGCGCGCCTGGGCGGCTGACGTTGCGCTTCCCCTCCCTTCCGGGGAGAGGGAGCCAGAGCTGCCCTCACGCCGTGCACAGCGAGCTGATGCGCAGCATTCACGCCCCATCGCCTACAACGACCGGGCGCCGCCTGATCGGAGGCATCCGCCACCGGCCGCGCGGCACGGGAGAAGCGGCATGCTGAAGTGGGCCATCATCTTCGCCATCATCTCGCTGGTCACCGGCTGGCTCGGTTTCGGCGGCATCTCGGGTGTCACCGCGACCATCGCCAAGGTGCTGTTCGCGATCTTCGTGATCCTGTTCATCATCGCCCTGCTGGCGGTGATCGGCGTGTTCCACATCCTGTAGCGGACCTAACCACCGGGCGGCGCACCTGCCGCCCGGTGGCCAGCCTCGGGTTGCGCGGAGCGGACAGACGGCCGATCAGTCCAGCGCCCGCTCCATCCGCCGATGGTCCGGCACCGCCGCCTGGTCCCTGGCCAGTTGCGACCGCCGTTCCGCCGTCACCCTGAAACCCAGCCGCTCGTACAACGCCTGTGCGCGCGGATTGCCCACGGCGACGTCCAGCACCAGGCGCTGCTTCCCCTGCACCCGGCCCTGGGCGACCAGGTACTCGATCAGCTGCCGTCCGATGCCCTGCCCGCGCAGCGCCGGCACCACGCCCAGGTGCGCCAGGTAGTGCAACCGCCGCTCCGGCGGCGGGATCACCCGCTCGACCCTTAGCCCACGCATGATCACACCCGGCGCGTAGCGCGGTCCGTAGTGCGCCAGGATCTGCCGGGCCGCCGCCAGCATGAACGCCAGGCTCGATTCGCCGCCGTAGCCAGCCCCGACCGCCACCACTTCGCCGTCGAGCTCGCCGACCCAATGGTTGCGCCAACCGAATTCCCCGGCGCCGTCAACGAAGGCACGCCGCAGGAACTCCTGCGCGGTGGCATGCCCGTCCACCACGAACACGTAATCGAACGCCGCCGGGCCGGAGCTGTAGATCAGCGGTACCGCGGCAGCCGCGTCGGCAGGTGCCGCCTGGCGGAAGCCGAGCGCTGTTGGACCGTTTCCAGACATTCACGTCCTCCCCTGTTGCGCTTCGCTCGCGCCGGGAGGCCACCCGGTCGCGCCGACCGGGATACCGGCATGCGCACATTCCTCGGCAGCCGTTGACCGAGGCATATTGCCGCAGCATGCGGGAAACGCCTGCCTTGAAGCACGACGCGCCACGCCGAGCCGCCCGGCACCGATGTGAACCGCAGGCTTCCCGCCCCGGCAGCATCCGCGTCCGGACCGGCCCGCAAGCTAGACTAGCAAGCCTATGCGCGGCCGTATCCCCGACAGCTTCATCGACGAACTGCTTGCCCGCGTCGACATCGTCGACGTGATCGAGCGGCGCGTGCCGTTGAAGAAGGCCGGGCGCGAATGGACCGCCTGCTGCCCGTTCCACAACGAGCGCACGCCCTCGTTCTACGTCAGCCCGGCCAAGCAGTTCTTCCACTGCTTCGGCTGCGGTGCGCACGGCAGCGCGGTGAAGTTCCTGATGGACTACGAGCGGCTGGAATTTCCGGACGCGGTGGAGGAGCTGGCACAAGCGGTCGGCCTGACCGTGCCGCGCGAGGGCAGCCGCGAGGCGGCGCCGCGCGAGGACAAGAGCGATCTCTATGCACTGCTCGACGGCGCCGCGCGCTGGTACGAGGGCGAGCTGCCGAAGCATGCGGAAGCACAGGCCTACTGCCGCAAGCGCGGGCTGGATGCCGACACCATCGCGCGCTTCCGCCTGGGCTGGGCGCCGGCCGGCTACGACGGCCTGATCAAGGCGCTCGGCGGCAGCGACCGGCGCATGCAACTGCTCACCGAGGCCGGCATGGTTGCCACCGGCGAGCGCGGCCATCGCTACGACCGCTTCCGCGAGCGGCTGATGTTTCCCATCCTCGACCGCCGCGGCCGCGTGATCGCCTTTGGCGGCCGGGTGTTGAGCGCGGAGCAGTCGCCCAAGTATCTCAACTCGCCCGAGACCCCGCTGTTCCACAAGGGCCGCGAGCTGTTCGCGCTGTGGCAGGTCAAGCAGGCCAACAGCAACCTGGCGCGCATCGTGGTGGTCGAGGGCTACATGGACGTGATTGCGCTGCACCAGGCCGGCCTGCCGATCGCGGTGGCCACGCTCGGCACCGCGACCACGCCCGAGCACACCGAGGTGCTGTTCCGCGCCGCGCCCGACGTGGTGTTCTGCTTCGACGGCGACCGCGCCGGACGCGCTGCCGCGTGGAAGGCACTGGACGCCGCGCTGCCACGGCTGCGCGATGGCCGCCAGGCGTACTTCCTGTTCCTGCCCGAGGGCGAGGACCCCGATTCGCTGGTGCGCAAGGAAGGCAAGGAAGGCTTCGAGAAGCGCCTGAAGGAGGCCACGCCGCTGTCGGACTACTTCTTCGGCGAGCTGGCGCACGACGTCGACACCGCCAGCCTCGACGGCCGCGCGCGGCTGGCCGAGCGCGCACGGCCGCTGATCGCCCGGCTGCCCGACGGCGCGTTCCGTGACCTGATGGCGCAGGAGCTGGAGAAGCGCACCGGCGCGCGCGCCAACGTGCCGCCCGAACCCGCGGCGCGGCGCGCGGTGCAGCGGCCGGTGGCGGTGCAGCGCTCGCTGGTGCGCAGCGCCATCGCGCTGCTGCTGGCCCAGCCCGGGCTGGCTGACCTGGTCGAGCCGCCCTACCGCTTCCTGCGCTTGGACAAACCGGGCATCGGGCTGCTGGCCGAACTGGTCGACCTGTGCCGCGCGCGGCCGGGCATCAACCCGGCGATGCTGGTCGAGCACTTCGCCGAACGGCCGGAATATTCGGCGCTGCAGAAGCTGATGGCGGCGATGGTGGTGGGTGAACCGGAAACCCAACGCGCCGAGTTCCTCGACGCGCTGGCGCGGATGGAAGAGCAGGCCGTTGCGTTGCGCCGCGAGGCGCTCACCGCCAAGCACCGAGACGGCACGCTGAGTCAGGCCGAGAAGGCCGAGCTGCGCGAGCTGTTGGCGGCGCGCCATCCTTCCGCCGCACAGGGCTGATCGATGCGTTTCGTTTCCTGGCGCGTGCGCCATCACAGCGCGTTCCATCACACACCGGCGCGCGCGCCAGCCAGGCCTGCCGATGCCATTGCTTGAACGGCTGATCGTGCTGTTCGCCGAAAGCGGCTACCTCGCGGTGTTCGCCGCGCTGCTGCTGTGCGGCGCCGGTGCGCCGTTGCCGGAGGACATCACGCTGGTCGCCGGCGGCGTGATCGCCGGGCTGGGCTACGCCAACGTGCACGTGATGGCGGCGGTCGCGCTGGTCGGCGTGCTGGTCGGCGATTCGGCGATGTTCCTGCTCGGGCATCGGCACGGCGCGCGCATCATGCAGTGGCCGCTGGTGGCGCGGCTGCTCACGCCGGCGCGCTACGCGCGGGTGCAGGAGAAGTTCGCCCGCTACGGCAACCGGCTGCTGTTCCTGGCGCGCTTCCTGCCCGGCATGCGCACGGCGGTCTACGTCACCGCGGGCGCCACGCATCGGGTGTCGTTCCTGCGCTTCTTCCTGCTCGACGGGTTGGCCGCGCTGATCAGCGTGCCGGTATGGGTGTACCTGGGCTACGTCGGCGCCAACAACCGCGAGTGGCTGGCGATGTGGATCGGCCGCGGCCAGAACGGGCTGTGGATCCTCGCCGGACTCGCCGTGCTGGTGGCCTTGGTGCTGTGGTGGCGGCACCGCCGCCGCGCGCGCTGCGGTCTCGACGACTGAGCCTGCGGACCGCCCGCTACACTTTCCGTTCTTCGCGGCTGCGCCTTCGCCCATGTCCCTTGCCTCGCTGCGCCGGCTCCTTCCGGACGGCTTCACCCTCGCCCTGCTCGCCGCCGTCGGCCTGGCCACGGTGCTGCCCTGCCGTGGCGTGGCGGCGCTGTGGCTGGACCGGGTGACCGATGCGGCGATCATGCTGCTGTTCTTCCTGCACGGGGCGAAGCTTTCGCGCGAAGCGGTCCTGCGCGGCGTGACGCACTGGCGGCTGCACCTGGCGGTGTTCGCCAGCACCTTCGTGCTGTTCCCGCTGCTGGGCTGGCTGCTGGGGCCGCTCACGCGCTCGCTGCTCACGCCCGAGCTGGCGCTGGGCATGCTCTATGTCTGCACGCTGCCGTCCACGGTGCAGTCGTCGATCGCCTTCACCTCCATCGCCGGAGGCAACGTGCCCGCCGCGGTGGTGAGCGCCTCGCTGTCGAGCCTGATCGGCATCGTGCTCACGCCGCTGCTGGTCGGCTTGCTGCTGGCCACGCAGGGCGGCCACGGGCCCGGCGCCGCCGGCGTGTGGGAGATCGTCAGGCTGCTGCTGTTGCCGTTCGCCGTCGGGCACCTGCTGCGGCCGTGGATCGGCGGCTGGGTCGACCGCCATCGCCCGCTGCTGGGGCTGACCGACCGCGGCACGATCCTGCTGGTGGTCTACGCGGCGTTCGGCGAGGCGGTGGTCGACGGCCTGTGGCGCGCCACCGCGCCACTGGCGCTCGTGGCCACGCTGGGCGTGGGCGCTTTGCTGCTGGCGCTGGCGCTCGCCTGCACCGCCACGGTCGGACGGCTGCTCGGTTTCGCCCGCGCCGACCGCATCACGCTGGTGTTCTGCGGCTCGAAGAAAAGCCTGGCCAGCGGCGTGCCGATGGCCAAGATCCTGTTCGCCAGCCAGGCCGGCGGGCTCGGCGCACTGCTGCTGCCGCTGATGATCTTCCACCAGCTGCAGTTGATGGTGTGCGCGGTGCTGGCACGCCGGTATGCGCGGCGGCCGGCACCGTCCACGGCCGGGCGCCCGCCCTGACGGGAGAGCGCCGGCACGCGCGTCACTGCACCTTGACCGCCACGTCGTCCACCACGAACGAGGTCTGCAGGCTGCTGTCCTCGGTGCCGTAGAAGTTCACCTGCACGCTCTGGCCCTTGTAGCCGTCCAGGCTGAGGGTGTGGTGCTGGTAGCCGCTGGCGGCGTCCTTGTTGGAGTAGGTGGCCAGCGTGACGTACTTGCCCGTGGAGGTGATCACCTGCACCTGCAGCGTGTCGTAGGCGGTGCCGGTGCCTTCGGCGCTGTCGACGTGCAGGTAGAAGTCCAGCGTCGCACTGGTCGCGGTGGCGGGAATGCTCGCGGGCTGGCGTACGTAGTCGGTATGGCTGCTGCCGTAGCCGTCCAGCCATGCCTTCCAGCTACCGGCGTGCGCCGGCTCGCCGCTGTTGCTGGTGATCACGCCGCTGGTCTGCGTCCACGCGGTGGCGCCGCTCTCGAAGCCGCCGTTGCTCAGCAACTGGCTGCTGCCGCCGCTGCCGTTGGCCACGCTGAAGCCGACACCGTTGCTGCTGCCGACGTTGCCCGCCGCGTCGTAGGCCTTGGCGACGAGCGTGTGCGAGCCGTCGGTGAGCGTGATCGAGTCGAGGCTGGCCTGGTAGGGCGCGCTGCTGTCGGTGGCCTTGAGCGCGCCATCGACGTAGAACTCCACGCGGCTCACGCCGATGTCGTCGCTCGCGCTTGCCATCAGCGTGATGGTGCCGGCGCTGCCGCTCTCCGATGCGCTGACGGTCGGCGCCGTGGTGTCGCCGCTGCCGCCACCGCCGCTGCCCTGGGTCACCCACACCGGCGCCGACCACAGCCGGTTGCCGTCGGCCTGGGTGATCTTGGCGTAGTAGAAGTGCTCGCCCGCGGCCGGCGTGACGGTGGTCGTCGCGGTTTCGGACAGTTCGGTGACGGTGCCGTTGCTGCCGGGCACGCCCTGGAACACCTGCACGCGCTGCGCACTGTCGCCGGCGGTGCTGGCGTAGTCGACGGTCAGCGTGAGCGGCCCGCTGTTGCCGAAGCGCTCGCCCATCAGATGGCCGTTGGCGGTGAGCACGATCTGCCCGGCCTTGTCCTCGGTGGCGAACACGCGCCGCGCGCGCAGCGCATCGAGGAAGCTGGCGAGGCTGAGCGCGGTGCCGCTGGGGATCAGCACGCCGGTGCGGTTGGTGTAGCTCGCGCCCCAGTTGGCGCAGTGGTTGTCCTGGTCGGAACTGGGCGCCACGTGGTAGCCGCGTTCCAGGATGGTGTTGAAGGCGGCCTCGTAGTTCGGGCGCGAGGTCTCGGTCTCGCTGGTGTTGACCGAGAACGCCGAACTGTTGAGCACCTCGGCCAGCACCATCACGGCGTCGCCGTCGGCGGTGTAGCCGAAGTTGGTGCCGTTGACCACGAACTGGCCGCTCGAGGCCGGGTGGTTGAACTGGCCGATCCAGCCGTGCTGACGCATCAGCGTGTACAGCGAGGCGTAGTCGCCCTTGGCGATGTAGTAGTCGCCGATCAACTGGCCGGCGCTGTTCTTCTCCCACTCGATCAGGCCGTCGGCGTTGAAGATGTTCATGTGGCCGCCGTTGCTGATCACGCCCCACTCCTGGCCGTAGACGGCGAGGAAGTTCGGATGCGCGGCGCGGAACGAGGATGCCGCCTGGAGGCCCGAGGCGAACAGGTTCTTCGCAGTGGCCGGATCGGCCGAGGTGTTGGTGCCGGTCGAGCCGTCGAACATGTGGTTGTGTTCGGAGGTCATCAGCATGTCCAGGCCGCGGTTCATCGCGTACTGGTAGGCGTCGGCCGGGCCGTAGGCGCTGCTCTGCGGCGGCTGCTCACCGTGGCAGGTGGCCAGGTCGCCGCCGCCGTCGCTGTGGTTGGTCTGGCTGTGCAGGTCGCCGTAGTAGATGGTGTAGGGCAGCGAACCGGCACCGACCGACTGCACCTGCAGCGCGCCGTGGCGCGGCAGCGCGCGGAACGAGGGCATCGCGGCGGGTGCCACGGCGCCGACCTGGATGTCGTAGCGCTGTTCCTCGATGTGTCCGGGTGCGCGGCGGGCGGCCAGCGCCAGCGCCTGGCCCGGCAGGCCCGTACCCAGGCGCCGCGTATTGTCTTCGTCCAGCGCGATCGCGCGCAGGCGCACGGTGTAGTAGCCGACCGGCAACGCCTGGTGGGCGTCATCCCTGCCATCCCAGCGCACGCTCGCCGTGGCGGTGCGCGCGCGCAGCGTGGTGTGACCGTCCCAGCGGCGTAGCACGCGGCCATCGCGGTCGAGCAGCGCCACTTCCCAGGCGACCGGCGTGCCGCTGGCGGCGCCCGGGTACGCGAAGTGCAGCGCAATCGTCCGTGCGGCCGCCGCCTGGAACGGCACCTGCAGCGACGCCTCGAACTCCCGGTGGTCGGGCAGCGCCGTGCCTGCCCGCGCGGCCGGCAGGCCGCAGCAACCCAGGCCCGCGAGCATCAGCGCGCGGGCCATCAAGATCCTTGCTTGCATGATCGAACCCCTACATGTCGTAAGGATTCCCCCGACAGCTTTTATAGCGATCGGCCGACGGCGGCGGTATCGGTAAAATTCTTAGACGCTCACGCAGGACATTGCGCGCATGGACCCGGCGCATCAGAGCCAGCGGCCGTAGCGGCGGATGTACAGGGTCTTCACCAGTTGCGTGAGTCCTGCGTAGCAAAGCAGCGTCAACGCGAGCCAGCCGAAGTAGGCCAGCGGCAGCGCGGTCATGCCCAGCTTGGCGCCCAGCGGACTGAACGGAACGAACAGGCCGATCGCGCCGATCGCCACGGTGAGCGCCAGCACCGGCGCCGCGGCGATGCTCTGCACGAACGGGATCCGCCGCGTGCGGATCATGTGCACGATCAGCGTCTGCGAGAGCAGCCCCTCGACGAACCAGCCCGACTGGAACAGCGACTGGTGCGCCGGACCGTTGGCGCCGAACACGTGCCACAGCAGCCAGAAGGTGGTGAGGTCGAAGATCGAGCTGACCGGTCCGACCCACGCCATGAAGCGGCCGATGTCGCTGGCATCCCACTGGCGCGGACGGCGCAGGTACTCCTCGTCCATGCGATCGAACGGAATCGCCAGCTGCGAGATGTCGTAAAGCAGGTTCTGCACCAGCAGCTGCAGCGGCAGCATCGGCAGGAACGGCAGGAAAGCGCTGGCCACCAGCACGCTGAACACGTTGCCGAAGTTCGAGCTGGCGGTCATCTTGATGTACTTCATGACGTTGCCGAAGGTGACGCGCCCCTCGATCACGCCCTCCTCCAGCACCATCAGGTTCTTTTCCAAGAGGATGATGTCGGCCGACTCCTTCGCGATGTCGGTGGCACTGTCCACCGAGATGCCCACGTCCGCCTCGCGCAGCGCCGGCGCATCGTTGATGCCGTCGCCGAGGAAGCCGACCGTGTGGCCCTGGCGCTGCAGCGACTTGACCACGCGCGCCTTCTCAAGCGGCGACATCTTGGCGAACACGGTAGTGCGCGCGACCAGCGCATCGAGCGTGGCCTCGTCCAGAGGCTCGATGTCGCGGCCCTGCGCCGAATGCGCCACTTCCAGCCCGACCTCGCGGCAGATCTTGCGCGTGACCGCCTCGTTGTCGCCGGTGATCACCTTCACCGCCACGCCGTGCTCGCGCAGCGCGGCGATGGCGGTGGCCGCCGAATCCTTCGGCGGGTCGAGGAAGGCAAGACAGCCGATCGCGGTCAGGCCCGATTCGTCGGCCAGGCCATAGGCGCGACCGCTCGGATTCTGCTGTTTGATCGCGACCACCAGCACGCGCAGGCCGTCCTCGTTGAGGCGACGGGTCATCGCGCGGATCTCCGCGCGGCGCGCGTCGTCCAGCGTGGTGTCGATGCCCTCCAGCCGCGCGGCGGTGCAGATCGAGAGCATCTCCTCCACCGCGCCCTTGCACACCAGCAGGTGCTGCCCGTCGCCGCCGGCGAGCACCACCGACATGCGCCGGCGCTGGAAGTCGAACGGGATCTCGTCGACCAGCCGGAAGCGCGTGGCCATCGGTTCGAGGTCGCGGTGCGACAGCACCGCCTTGTCCATCAGGTTCTTCAGGCCGGTCTGGAAGCGGCTGTTGAGGTAGCCGTACTCGAGCGCCTCGTCGGATGCCTCGCCGTCGAGGTCGAGGTGGCGCTCCAGCACGATCCGGTCGAGCGTGAGCGTGCCGGTCTTGTCGGTGCACAGCACGTCCATCGCGCCGAAGTTCTGGATCGCGTTCAGCCGCTTGACCACCACCTTGCGCCGCGACATCGCCAGCGCGCCCTTGCCGAGATTGGCGGTGACGATCAGCGGCAGCATCTCCGGCGTCAGGCCCACCGCCACCGACAGCGCGAACAGGAAGGCCTGCAGCCAGTCGTGCTTGTCCAGCCCGTTGATCAGGAACACCACCGGCACCATCACCGCCATGAAGCGGATCAGCAGCCAGCTCACCGAGCGCACGCCGCGGTCGAAGCTGGTCTGCACGCGCTGGCCGGACAGCGTGTGTGCCAGCGAACCGAGGTAGCTGCGCGGGCCGGTCGCCACCACCACGGCGGTGGCGGTGCCGCTGACCACGTTGGTGCCCATGTAGCAGACGCTGGGCAGCTCCAGCGGATGGCTGGGGTCGGCGCCGACCAGGTCGCGCGCGTTCGGTGCCGCCTTTTCCACCGGCAGCGATTCCCCGGTAAGGATGGCCTGGCTGATGAACAGGTCCTTGGCCGAGAGCAGGCGCAGGTCCGCCGGCACCATGTCGCCTGCGCCCAGGTGCACGATGTCGCCGGCGACCAGCTCGCCGACCGGCACCTCGATCCGCTCGCTGTGGCCGTCGGCAGCGCGGCGGGTGACCGTGGCGGTGTTGCGCACCATCGCCTTGAGCTGCTCGGCGGCGCGCGAGGAACGGTATTCCTGGGTGAAGCTCAGCAACACGCTGATGCCGACCATCACCGCGATGATCAGCGGCCCGGTGAGGTCGCCGCGATCGGTTGCCAGTTGCACGATCGCCAGCAGCACCAGCACGGCGATGAAGGGATTGCGGCAGGCGCGCAGCAGCTGGCGCGACCAGTGCGGCGGCTTCTCGTGCGAGACCTCGTTGGCGCCGTCGCGGTGCAGGCGTTCGGCGATCTGCTCGGCGTCCAGGCCGGCGGTGCCGGTGTCGAGCCGGGCCAGCAGCTCGTCGTTGCGCAGCAGCGCGTGTTCGGCCGCCGCCACGCGCGCCGGTGCCGCGCTCCTGCCGGTCGCCCGGGCCGCGGCGGTCTGGAGGGTCTGCCTGATCATCTGTCCGCTTCCGTCTGTCGTTTCAACGGCCGGCGCTTGCCATCGACCAGGCGCGCGCCGGCTACCGCAGGCCCGGCCGTCTGGGTGGCCGGACGCGTTGCGGCGCTGGCGGGGGCCAGCCCCTGCGGAGCGGACGCAGGTTCATCCGTTGACGACGCGCGGCAGCGGCGCCGGCCGGGTCACCACCACCGGGCGGCGCAGCTCGACCACGCTGGCGCCGGCCAGCGGCGCTGGCACGGTGACGGTATAGACCGCGCGCGCCGCACGGCGGCGCACGGCGATGCGGCGCCACAGGCGCAGCAACGAAGAAGCGCGAAGGAGGTTCATGACCCATCTCCTCGTAACGGTGCCTATGGCGCCGCCGGGAGTGGGCCGGGCGTTCCTAGTCGAGGAAAGCGCCGGCCGACCGCAGGCGGTCGCCGCAGACGATCAGCTTGTAATGCGACGCCGGCACCCGATGCTCGCGGATGTCGACGTTGCGACTAGGGTAGACGTCCATATGCCTTGGAAGGTCTTGGGAAATGCCGCGGCGCGGCGCGCCGGAGGGCGCGCGCATTCTGGTGTCCGCACGCGCGCCTGTCAATGGCCCGGGCGCACGAGCCGATGGCAGCCTGCCATCTTTCACATGACCGCGGCGCTCCCGATCGGTCATGCTGCGCACCTTTTCCTGCGGACCGGCCCGTGACGCCTGCGGCGCATCCTTCGTTCGACCACCTGCGCGAGCAGGCCCACGCCGCGCTGCACGGGCGCGACCCCGCGCGCACCGCCGCGCTCGCCGCACAGATGCTGCGGCTGCAACCGTCCAGCCCCGAAGCGCACTACCTGGCCGGCGTCGGCGCACTGGAGCTGCACCAGACCGGTGCCGCGCTGGAACACCTGCACCGAGCCGCGAGCGGCGAGCCGCGCCGCGCGGAGTACGCCGTGCAGTTCGCCCGCGCGCTGGTACGTGGCCATCGGCCCGGCGATGCCTTGCAGGTGGCGCTCGTCGCCAGCGCATTGGCGCCGCGCGACGCGCTGCTGCTGGATGCCCTGGGCACGGTATGCACGCAATGCCACGCCCACGAGCGCGCGGCCGCGCTGTATCGCCGCGCCGTCGCCGTGGCGCCGGACAATCCCACCTGCCAGTTCAATCTTGCCATGTCGCTTGTCTACGCCGGCCGGGGCGGCGAGGCCGAACGTGCGCTGGAGGCCTGCCTGGCATTGGCGCCGCATCATTGGCAGGCCCATGGTGTGCTATCGCGCCTGCGCCGTCAGGATGCGGCGCGCAACCATCTCGATTCCCTCGCCGCGCTGCTCCGAGCGCACGGCGACGATCCGGCCGCGGCTTACCGGCTCGGCATGGCGCTGGGCAAGGAATACGAGGACCTCGGCGACTACGCGCAGGCGTTCGCCCATTTCAGCCGCGGAAAGGCCGCCGCCAGGGCGGCGCTGGATTACGCACAGGCGCAGGACGCGGCGATCGTGGACGCGTTGGTCCGCGCCTTCCCGCAAGCGCCGGCAACGGCCGCCGGATGCCTGAGCGATGAGCCGATCTTCGTCATGGGCATGCCGCGCAGCGGCACCACGCTGGTCGAGCGGATCATCGCCGGCCACCCCGAGGTGTACGCGGCCGGCGAACTGGAGAACTTCAGCGTGTCCGTGCGTCGCATGGCCGGTGGCCCCGAGCCGGTGCCGCTCAGCCCCGGCGTGGTGGCGCGCGCCGCGCAGCTGGACTGGACGCAGCTGGGCGAGCTCTACCTGGCCAGTACGCGGCCGCTGACTACGCCCAAGCCACGCTTCGTCGACAAGTTCCCGCACAATTTCCTCTATGCGGGTTTCATCGCGGCGGCGCTGCCCAATGCGAAGCTGATCTGCCTGCGTCGTCATCCGCTCGATACCTGCCTTGGGAATTTTCGCGAGCCGTTCGCCGAGGCTTCGTTCTTCCACGGCTACGCCTTCGATCTGCTCGACACCGGTCGCTATTACGCGCTGTTCGACCGGTTGATGGCGCACTGGCGGCGGGGGTTCCCCGGGCGCATCCTGGAAGTCGGCTACGAGGCGTTGGTGCAGTCGCCGGAAACCACCACACGGCAATTGCTCGAACACTGCGAGCTGCCCTGGGACGATGCCTGCCTGCATTTCGAGCACAACCGCGCCGTCAGTTCGACCGCCAGCGCCCTGCAGGTGCGCAGCCCCATCCACCGGGCCGGCGTCGGTCGCTGGAAGCACTACGCGCCACAACTGACCGGCCTGCGCCAGCTGCTGCTCGACGAAGGCATCGACTGCGGCGACTGAAGCGCCGTGCGGGTAGACGTCCCCCCGCCCGACTGATTGAATAGAACGCGCGCGACGCCGACGCGCGGCACGCCGCCGCCGGCAGTGCAGGCAAGGCATCCTACCGAGCAGGCCCACCCAGATGGATCCATCGCAGGCCCCGCCGCAGAGCGAGTCACTCCTCCAGCAGGCAGGCCAGGCCTTCAATGCAGGCGACCCGCTGCGCGCATGCCAGTTGGCCGAACACGCGCTACGTCTCGACCCCGGCCATCCCGAAGGCCACTACCTGGCCGGCCTGGCGGCCTTGGCGGCATCGCGCCCGGCGATCGCGCTGGACCATCTACGGGAAGCGGTAAAACGCGATCCCGGGCGCGCCGACTACGCTGTGCAGTTCGCGCGTGCCCTCTGTGCGGAGCAACGGACCGGCGAGGCACTGGCGGCCGCCAACCACGCGCTGGGGCTGCGCCCGACCGACCCGATCATGTTGCTCAACCTGGGTTGCGTATACGTGGAGGCCAATGCGCACGAGCGCGCACTGAGCGTTTTCCGCCAGGCGGCCAGCGCCGCGCCCGGCAATGCCTTCGTGCAGTTCAACCTTGCCATGGCGCTGATCGCCCTGGGCGACACGGTGGCGGCCGAGGGCGCGCTCGAAGCCTGCCTCTCGCTGCGGCCGGACCTGTGGCGGGCGCACGGCATGCTTTCGCAGCTGCGCAGGCAGACGCCGCAGCACAACCACATCCAGCGACTGGGCGCTCTGGCCGCTTCGACGCCCCAGGACGTCGAGGCACAACTGCATCTGCATACCGCCCTGGGCAAGGAATACGAAGATCTGGGCGACCCTGCCAGGGCGTTCGTCCATTTCAGCCGCGGCAAGGCGGCGGTCAGGCGAGTCGTAGGCTATGACGCCCGCGCCCACGAGGCGCTGGTGGATGCCCTGGTCGAGGCGTTCCCGGAGCCGCTCGCCGATGACCATGGCCCTGCGGATGAACCGATCTTCATCGTGGGCATGCCGCGCACCGGTACCACGCTGGTGGAGCGCATCGTCTCGAGCCACCCGGAGGTGTACTCGGCAGGCGAGCTGGAAAACTTTCCCGCGGAACTGGAGCGGCTCGCGGGCACAAGCGCCGGCGCCCCCATGGACACGCGCTTCGTCGAAGCGGCATTGCGCGTCGATCCGGCCCGCCTCGGCGCACACTACCTCGACAGCACGCGTCCGATGACCGCGATGAAACCCCGCTTCACCGACAAGCGGCCGCACAACTTCCTGCATCTGGGCTTCATCGCCCGTGCACTGCCGCAGGCCCGGATCATCTGCCTGCAGCGCGACCCCATGGACACCTGCCTCAGCAACTTCCGCGAGGCGTTCAACCCGGCATCACCGTCCCACCGCTACGCATTCGATCTGCTGGACATCGGCCGCTACTACCTGCAGTTCCGCCGGCTCATGGCGCACTGGAAGCGGGTGTTGCCCGGCAGGTTGCTGGAGATCGACTACGAGACGGTGGTCGCCGGGCAGGAAGCCAGCTCGCGCAAGCTGCTCGCCCATTGCGGCCTGCCGTGGAACGACAACTGCCTGCGCTTCGAACAGAACGCCGCGCCCACGGCGACCGCCAGTTCGCTGCAGGTGCGCTCGCCGATCTATCGCACGTCGATGCAGCGCTGGCGGAAATACGAAAAGGAACTCGAACCGCTGCGACGCCTGCTCGAAGAAGCCGGCGTCGCGATCGCCGACCGCTGAATCCGTTTGCGCCGGACGCATTTGGCGTGCCGCTTCAGCCGTTGCGGAGCAGTGCCTGCGCGACAGCCGGCGCCGTGGCGGGGACGGCAAGCATGGCCATCGAATCGGGCACCAGCGACGGCTGTCGCGGCGGTGCGATCCAGTGGTCGGCCAGCAGGAAGGCGAACAGCGCCATCAGGTACACGATCGAGTACTTGAACACGCGCATGGCGAAGAACTCGTCCGGCGGGTTGAGCAGGCGGATCGCGTAATAGAGGAAGCCGCCGCCGAGCACCAGCGCGCCGCCCAGGTAGACCGCGCCGCTGAAGCCGGTCAGCGCCGGCAGCAGGGTCACCAGCACCAGCAGCACGGTGTAGAACAGCACGTGCCAGCGCGTGTAGGCCACGCCGTGGGTCACCGGCAGCATCGGAATCTGCGCGCGCGCGTAGTCGTCGCGCCGGAAGATCGCCAGCGCCCAGAAGTGCGGCGGCGTCCACACGAAGATGATCAGGCAAAGCTGCAGCGCGAAGGCGTGCAGCTGTCCGGTCACCGCGGTCCAGCCCAGCACCGGCGGAATCGCGCCGGCCAGGCCGCCGATCACGATGTTCTGCGGCGTGGCGCGCTTGAGGTAAGCGGTGTAGACCAACGCGTAGCCGATCAGGCCGCCGAAGGTCAGCCACGCCGTCAGCGGATTGACCAGCAGGGCCAGCACCAGCATCGAGGCGATGCCCAGCAGCACCGCGAACACCAGCACCTGCCGCGGCGTCAGTTGCCCGGTGGCGAGCGGACGGCGCTGGGTGCGTGCCATCAGCTTGTCGATACGCTCGTCGATCAGGTGGTTGAACGCGGCGGCCGAGCCGGAGGCCATCCAGATGCCCAGCGTGCCGAACACCAGCGCGCGCCACGGCGGCAGCCCGGGCACGGCCAGGAACATGCCGATCACGGCGCAGAACACCAGCAGCGCGACGACGCGCGGCTTGGTCAGTTGAAGGTATTGGGACAGATGCAGGGTCACGGCAGGTCTTCGCGGGGCATGGATCGACGTCGCGCGCAGCCGGTCAGGGCGTGCGCTGGACGAGTTCGTCCATGGCGGTATCGGCGTAATCGGCGAACTCCGAATAGTCCAGCCGGTGGTCGTGGTCCAGGTCGTAGTCGGCGAACCTTGCACGCAGCCCGGGCAGGCTCGCCACTTCGGAGCGGGTCAGGCGCAGGTCGTGGTTGCGGTCGAAGCCGAGGAACAGGTCGGTCAGCTGCTGCGGCGACATGACCGGGCGGGCATCGTCGCGCTGCTTGAGCCGTTGCTGCACCGAGAGCATGTCCTGGCTGCCGGTGTGGATCTGGCTGCGGCGTTCCTGAGCGCCGACACCCACGCCCTTCTGCGCCTTTTCCTGCGCCACGGCGATGCCGCCCGCGAGGGAGGCTGCCGCAAGCGCGCAACCGAGCAAACGAACCGAAGGCTTCGCCATGTTCCGGCTTCCGCAGATCAACGTGGATGGGACGGCGCGGCCATGCGGCCGCTCTCACCGCCAACGGCCGGGACCGGCTGCGTCCGCGCCAGCGTCGCCAGCAGGGTAAACAGCAGCAGCGCCGCCACGCCGTTGTGCAGGGTCGCCACAGGCAAGGGTAGCCCGAAATGCACGTTGCTGATGCCCAGCAGCACCTGCGCCACCAATACCACGCCGATCGCCGCACCGGCCAGGCGCAAGCCGCGCCTGGCCACGCGATGGCCCAGCCACAGCAGGTATGCGAACACCACCAGCGCGCCGAAGCGGTGCGCGATCTGGATCGCGCTGCGCGCAGCCATGTCCAGCACGCCGCCCTCGTAGTTCACGCCAATGCCGCGCCACAGCACGAAGCCTTCCTTGAAATCGGTCGGCGGCATCCACTGGCCCAGGCACTTGGGAAACGCGTCGGGTCCGGTGCCGCAGGCGAGCGCGGCGTAGTTGGAGGAGGTCCAGCCGCCCAGGGCGATCTGGCAGGCCAGCAGCACGATGCCCAGCACGATCCAGCGGCGCAGCGGCGCATGGCGTTCGTCGAGGGCGCCGACGCCGGCGAAGCGCAGCGCCGCCCAGGCCAGCAGCGCGAAGGTGGTGATGCCCCCGAGCAGGTGGCCCATCACCACGATCGGCTTGAGCAGCAGCGTCACCGTCCACATGCCCAGCATCGCCTGGAAGATGATCACCGCCAGCGCCAGCACGGCGACGCGCCACGCGCCGGGGCTGCGCAGGCATACCGCCGCGGCCAGCGGCAGGGCGATCGCCACCACCGCCAGCAGCGAGGACCAGGCGTGCTCGCCGCGCATGTACAGGGTGACGCCACCGGCGGCGAACACCGCCCCCAGGATCACCGCCAGTCGCGCCCAGCGCGGCCGCCAGGCCGCCAGCAACGCCAGCACGAGCACCAGCACGCCGAGGGTGCCGGCGAGGAAACGGTGCACCTGTTCGCGCCAGGCCTTGGTCGCCTCGTAGGGACGGTCGGGGAAGGCGGCGTCCGCGCGCGCCACCGCCTGCTCGTGCTGCGGCCAGGTCACCTGACCGTAGCAGGTCGGCCAGTCCGGGCAGGACAGGCCGGCATTGGACAGGCGCACGAAGGCACCGAACATCACCACGCCGAAGGCGAACACCGCTGCACACAGCGCCAGCCAGCGCATGGCGCGGCGCACCCCGGCGGACGCACCGGCCGGATTTTCCGCAAGCGGCATGCCGCTGCCACCCTCGCCGTTCATTTGATCACCTTGTGCATGTCGCGCAGCAGGCCGGTGCCGTCGAAGCCCGCCGGGTAGTACGCCAGCGCCGTGCCGTTGGATTCGACCAGCAGCGCGCTCACGCTGTCCGGCGCCTGCGGGCGGAACGCTTCGAGCTTGCCGTCGGCATCGCGGCCGAGCGTCCAGAACGATTTCATCGCCGACAGCCTGGCCGGGTCGGCCGGCGGCGCGCCGACGTACAGCAGGCGCAGGCGCTTCTGGTTGCGGTTGAGCGTGACCCAGGCCTTGGCCATGCCGGTCAGCGTGTCGAAGCAGCGCGCGGCGCAATCGGGTCCGGCCAGCGCGACCAGGGTCATGCGCGGTTCGGCCGGATCACGCCAGGCATAGTCGCCGCCGTCGGCGAGGGACACGCGCAGGTGTTCGTCGACGAAGTTGCGCTGCGGCTGGATCGGTTGGCCATAGCCCTCGCCGCTCGGCTGCCAGCCGCTGAAGGTCAGCACGCCGGCGACGATGATCGGCGCGGCGAAGACCGCCATGATCGCCAGCAGCTTCAGGCGGCTGGCCTTGAGGTTGGGGGGCGCAGGTGTATTCATCGTTTGTCCGTGCGTCGGGGGCGGCGCTTGCGGTGCAGGACCAGGAAGATCGCCAGCACGGCGACCGCGAAGCTGAACCATTGGAAGGCATAGGCCCGGTGCCGCGCCGGCGGCATCGAGGAGAAATCGAAGGGGTGCTCGCGCTGGTAGATCGCCGCCGGATCGGCGTCGAGGGCAAGCACGCGCGGGTACAGCGGGCGGTCCAGGTCCTTCGCCACCTGCCCGAGGTCCAGGAAGATGCTGGTCTTGGGCCAATGCGCCTGGGCGGCCAGTGCGTCGCCGCCCAGCTCCAGGCCGACGCCCGGCGGCGGCAGGTACAGCCCGTGCAGGTCGACCTCACCCGAGGGCAGCGCCGGTAGTTGCGGCGCCTGCTCGTTGCCCGTACCGGCCAGGAAGCCCAGGTCCACCAGCAGCAGGCGCCGCTGGCCGGACAGCGCCAGCGGCACGTAGACCTCGACGCCGCCGCGCGCGTCGTGCCGTGGGTTGTCGAGCAGGTAGGCGCGATCGCCGAGCCAGCGTCCGCGTACGGCCACCCGCGGGAACGCGTCGGCCGGCGGGTTCGCCGCCACCTGTTCGAACGGTACCGGTGACGCCGTGGCAGAGGCGGCATAGCGCTGCACCAGGCTTTCCTTGTACGCGGCGCGGTCGAGCTGCCACAGCCCTAAGCGCACGAACAGCGCCGCGGCGGCCACGGTCAGCAGCACGCTCCACCAGGCGGGCCTGCGCCATCGTGTCACGCGGGAGCCCCGCTGGCGGCGGCTATACTGCCGGCTCGGAAGTCGTTCGGACCGCTCACGTGGAAACCATCTATCCCATCGCCGTGGTGATCATGTTCCTGGTCGTGGTGTACAACCTCGGCCAGGCGCTGTATTTCATGATGACCGACAAGGGCGCCAGCAAGCGCACCGCCTGGGCGCTGACCCGTCGCATCGGCCTGTCGCTCGTGCTGATCGCCATGATCATGCTGGGCATCTGGATGGGCTGGCTGCAGCCCCACGGCGTCGGCCGGTAATTGTAGCGGGCCTGCGCAGGCAAGGCCCGCGAGCGCGACATTTAGCGCACCGCCGCTGCCACAACCGTCCAAACAAAAAGCCCGCCATCCGGCGGGCTTTTTGCTGTGCGGCGGGCTTGCCTGCTCGTCAGAGGATGTAGACGAACATGAACAGGCCCAGCCACACCACGTCCACGAAGTGCCAGTACCACGCGACCGCCTCGAAGCCGAAATGGCTGTCGGGGGTGAAGTGGCCCTTGAGCACGCGCAGCCAGATGATCGCCAGCATGATCGTGCCCAGCGTCACGTGCAGGCCGTGGAAGCCGGTGAGCATGAAGAAGGTCGAACCGTACACGCCGCTGTGCAGCGTGAGGTTGAGCTCCTTGTAGGCCTCCATGTACTCGTGCGCCTGGGCGTACACGAAGGTCGCGCCCAACAGCACGGTCAGGCCGAGGAACAGCAGGATCCTGCCGCGATGGCCGGACTTCAGCGCATGGTGCGCGATGGTCACGGTGACGCTGGAGGTGAGCAGGATCAGCGTGTTGAGCAGCGGCAGGCCCCACGGCGCGACGGTCTGGAAATTACCGCCGATATTGGCCGGGCCGTTGCCGCCGCCGGCGCCCCACGCCGCGGCGTAGTCGCTCCACAGGAACTGGTGGGTGAGCACGCCATGGCCCTCGCCGCCCAGCCACGGCACCGAGAACATGCGGGTGTAGAACAGCGCGCCGAAGAACGCGCCGAAGAACATCACCTCGGAGAAGATGAACCACATCATGCCCATGCGGAACGAGCGGTCGACCTGCGCGTCGTAGCGGCCGGCGAGCGACTCGTGGATCACCGAGCGGAACCAGCCGAAGAACATCAGCAGGACGCCGATGAAGCCGATGCTGATGACGGTCTTGCCGAAGCCCGCCTCGCCCGGCGCGGCATTCAACCAATGCGCGGCACCGAACACGGTGAGGAACATGACCACCGCGGCCACGATCGGCCATTGGCTCTTGGCCGGTACGAAATAAGCGCCTTGCTGCTGACCCATGGTTGATCCCCGTGGATATCTCTTGATTTGCTTCCATCCCCGCGATGCACCGCGGGGTACTGCGTCGGGCCCGCCGAGCGGACCCGCGGAATACCTTAGCTAGCCGATCCTGAGCATGCTCACGATCGATAGCACGAACAACACCACCGCGATCGTGCCGGTCACCCAGAGCGTGAGCCGCACGCCTTTCCGGCGCGCCAGTTCCGCTGTGTTTTCCTTGATCGGTTCGTTCATCGCTTCGCGCCCGGTGCGCCGCCCCGCGGGACGGCGCGCCGAAAGGCCATCAATCCTCGACGTGGCCGTGCGCCAGCTCGTCGTCGTGGATCACCGGCGGCAGCGCGAAGGTGTGGTGCGGAGCCGGCGAAGGCACCGTCCACTCCAGACCCTTGGCACCTTCCCACACGCGGTCGGCGGCCTTCTTCTTGGAGAAGAACGCGCAGTGGATGACCACGCCCAGGAAGATCAGCTGCGAAGCGCCGAACAGGAAGCCGCCGATCGAGCTGATCATGTTGAAGTTGGCGAAGGCCACGTTGTAGTCCGGGATGCGGCGCGGCATGCCGGCCAGGCCCAGGAAGTGCTGCGGGAAGAACAGCACGTTGACCCACACCACCGAATTCCAGAAGTGCACCTTGCCCCAGAACTCGCTGTACATGCGGCCGGTCCACTTCGGCAGCCAGTAGTAGGTGGCGCCCATGATCGCGAAGGCCGCACCCGTCACCAGCACGTAGTGGAAGTGCGCCACCACGAAGTAGGTGTCGTGGTACTGGAAGTCCGCCGGCACCAACGCCAGCATCAGGCCGGAGAAGCCGCCGATGGTGAACAGGATGATGAACGCGATGGAGAACAGCATCGGCGTCTCGAAGGTGAGCGAGCCACCCCACATCGTGCTCACCCAGTTGAACACCTTGATGCCGGTGGGCACCGAGATGAGCATGGTGGCGTACATGAAGAAGATCTCGGCGCCCAGCGGCAGGCCCACCGCGAACATGTGGTGCGCCCACACGATGAACGACAGGAAGGCGATCGCGGCGATCGCGAACACCATCGCCTTGTAGCCGAAGATCGGCTTGCGCGAGAAGGTCGGCACGATCTCCGAGATGATCCCGAACGCCGGCAGGATCATGATGTAGACCTCGGGATGCCCGAAGAACCAGAAGATGTGCTGGTACAGCACCGGGTCGCCGCCGCCGGCGGCGTTGAAGAAGCTGGTGCCGAAGTACTTGTCGGTGAGCAGCATGGTCACCGCGCCCGCCAGCACCGGCATCACGGCGATCAGCAGGAAGGCGGTGATCAGCCAGCTCCACACGAACACCGGCATCTTCAGCAAATCCATGCCCGGCGCGCGCATGTTGAGGATGGTCGCGATGATGTTGATCGCGCCCATGATCGAACTGATGCCCATCAGGTGGATCGCGAACACCACGTAGGCCAGCGAATCGCTCTGCAGCGACAGCGGCGGATACATGGTCCAGCCGCCAGCCGGGCCGCCGCCCTGCATGAACAGCGTCGACAGCATCAGCGCGAAGGCGAACGGCAGGATCCAGAACGAGAGGTTGTTCATGCGCGGCAGCGCCATGTCCGGCGCGCCGATCATCAACGGGATCATCCAGTTACCCAGGCCCACGAAGGCCGGCATGATCGCGCCGAAGATCATCACCAGCGCATGCATGGTGGTCATCTCGTTGAAGAAGTACGGCTGCACCAGCTGCATGCCGGGCTTGAACAGCTCGGCGCGGATCACCATCGCGAAGCTGCCGCCGACGAAGAACGCCGTCAGCGAGAAGATCAGGTACAGCGTGCCGATGTCCTTGTGGTTCGTGGACATGAACCAGCGCGTGAAGAAATTGGACGGCGCGCCGTGGTGCTCGTCGTGGTGATCGTGGGTGGCTGCGTGGGCCATGGCCTTGCACCTCTACCTAATGCGAATGCTTGAAAGCGGATGGGTCAAGCGGAGCGATCAGCCCCGCTTGCCCGAAGTCGTTGCCACCGGGGTTGCCTGGGCGGTAGCCGGGGCGGCGGCGGTCGATGCCGGTGCCGGCGAGGCCGGCGTCGCGGGGGTGGCCGGCGGCGCCTGGTTGGCGGCCTCCTGCTGCGCCAGCCACTGCGCGAACTCGGCCTTGGAGACGGCCTTCACCACGATCGGCATGAAGCCGTGGTCCTGGCCGCACAGCTCGGCGCACTGGCCGCGATAGGTGCCCGGCACCTTGATGTTGGTCCAGGCGGCATTGACGATGCCCGGGATCGCGTCGATCTTCCAGCCCAGCGCCGGCACCCACCAGGAGTGGATCACGTCGCCGGCGGTGATCACGAAGCGGATCTTGGTGTCGACCGGGACCACCAGCGGCTTGTCGACGTTGAGCAGATAGGTGTTCTCGTCACCGACCTTGACCGCATGCGGGTCCAGGCCCGAGCGGAGCTGGCGGGTGTCGTTGCTCTGGTCGTCGAGCTTGGACATGAAGCCGACCTTGTCGATCGCCTTGCCCTGGTAGTCGACGTAGTCGTAGCGCCACTTCCACTGGTAGCCGGTGACCTTGACGGTCATCTGCGAGCCGGTGGTGTCGGCGAAGGAGACCAGGCCGCCGGTGGACATCCACGCGAGCACGATCAGGATGATCACCGGGATGGTGGTCCACACCACCTCGAGCATGGTGTTGTGCGACCACTTCTCCGCCACCGCGCCGCGCGACTTGCGGAAGCGGAACATGGCAACGAACATCGCGCCGAACACCAGCAGGCCGATGGCCGTGCACACGCCCAGCGCCACGTTGTTGAGGAAGTACGGCTCGGGCGACCACTCGGTCACGCCGCGCGTCATGTTGAGCTGGCCAGGCTGGGGGTTGGCCCAGACCGCGCTGCTGAACAGCGCACAGGCCGCTGCCGCCCATGCCTTGATCCTGATGCCGCCAGATGTCATGTCCTGCACCTTTGTTGTAGCTACCTGCGCGGCTGGCCTTGCACATCCGCCAGCAACACCTTGAGTTTCCCCGCCACCTCGGCGCGCTCCTCGTCGGCGAGGAAGGCTCCGATCTCCAGCTCGCGTCCATGCGACCCCAGCAGCAGACGGTCGTGCCCGTTGCCGGGCGCCAGCCGCACGCGCACCCAGTAGGACTGGAAGCGCGCGCATCGCCGCCCGGGCAGCGCGCGCACCTCCAGCGACTCCTCGTCGAGGCGGATGCGTTCGCTGCGGTCGCCCGCGCGCCAGGCCTGCCGCAGGGCAAGGGCCATCGCGCAGGACTCGATCAGGGCAAACAGCGGAGCGAAGACGTTCCCCTGCCACGCGCCCAGCCCGGCCGTCGTCAGCACCAGGGCCGCCAGTACCACGATCAAGCGACGCAGTCCGCGTCGGCTGAGTGCGCGATTGGGCCGTAGCCACATCGTCACGCACGGCAGGCCGGCGGCAGCTGGTCGAAGCACGATCATGGGGATCCGGCGTGCCTGGAACAGCGGAATGATAGGCCGCGGCATCGCCGCGAGGCAAGAATGTCGCACCCCGATGACCTGGGTCATGGCCGCCGCGAACCGCGCACGGGCACGCCAGGACTGCCGCCCAAGGCCCGCACGCGACGCCCGCGCGCCGCGTGTTTCCCCGGCTTCCCTGCCCCGCCAGCATCATGCGAGTCACCAGTTGGAGTGATGAGGCCGGCGTGGTGACCACGCCGGCATGCGCCCGCGCACGGATGCGTGCGCCTGCGCGCGGGGCGTACAATCGCGGGCTCCCCGCCGCGTCCGCGGTTCCAACGAAACATCCCCGTGATCGAACCCATCCTCAGCCCCGAAGTCCCCGCCGGCGCCGAGCCGGCCCGCGCGCGCATCACCGCCGCGTGGCTGCGCGACGAGACCGAGGCGGTCAACGACCTGCTCACCCAGGCCACGCTGCCCGCCGTCGAGCGCGAGCAGGTGATCGACCTGGCCGCCGGCCTGGTCACCCGCGTGCGTGCGCGCGCCAAGGACCAGAGCGCGGTCGAGTCCTTCATGCGCCAGTACGACCTGTCCTCCGAGGAAGGCGTGCTGCTGATGTGCGTGGCCGAAGCGCTGCTGCGCATCCCCGACAAGACCACCGCGGACAAGCTGATCCGCGACAAGCTCGGCGACGCGAACTGGAAGAAGCACCTGGGCCAAAGCGAGTCGCTGTTCGTCAACGCCAGCACCTGGGGCCTGATGCTCACCGGCAAGCTGGTGAACCTGGCCGAGGAAACCCGCCACGACTTCACCGGCGCGCTCAAGCGCCTGGTCGCGCGCGCCGGCGAACCGGCGATCCGCCTGGCGGTGCGCCAGGCGATGCGCATCATGGGCCACCAGTTCGTGATGGGCCGCACCATCGACGAAGCGCTGGACCGCTGCGCGAAGAAGGAATACGCGATGTACCGCTATTCCTACGACATGCTGGGCGAGTCGGCGCTCACCGCCGAGACGGCCGAGCGCTACCAGGAGGACTACCGCCGCGCGATCGCCCGCATCGGCGCGCGCGGCCCGTTCGCCAACCACACCGATGCGCCGTCGATCTCGGTCAAGCTGTCCGCACTGCATCCGCGCTACGAAGTGGCGAACCGTGCCGACGCGCGCCGCGACCTGACCACGAAGCTGCTGGAACTCTCACAGCTGGCCATGAAGCAGGGCATCGCGCTCTCCGTCGACGCCGAGGAAGCCGACCGCCTGGAGCTGTCGCTGGACATCATCGGCGACGTCTTCGCACATCCCTCGCTGGAAGGCTGGAACGGCCTAGGCATCGTCGTGCAGGCGTATTCGAAGCGCACGCCGTTCGTGATCGACTGGCTGATCGAGACCGCCCGCGCCACTGGCCGGCGCTGGTACGTGCGCCTGGTCAAGGGCGCCTACTGGGATGCCGAGATCAAGCGCGCGCAGGAGAACGGCCTGTGCGGCTACCCGGTGTATACGCGCAAGCCGAACACCGACGTCTCCTACCTCGCCTGTGCGCGCAAGCTGTTCGATGCCGGCGTGGAGCTGGTCTATCCCCAATTCGCCACGCACAACGCGCACACCATCGCTGCCGTGCATCATCTGGCCAAGGGCCGGCCGTTCGAGTACCAGCGCCTGCACGGCATGGGCACCGACCTCTATGCCGAGGTGATCGGGCCGCAGAACTTGAACGTGCCCTGCCGCGTCTACGCGCCGGTCGGCACCCACGAGGACCTGCTGCCCTACCTGGTACGCCGCCTGCTCGAGAACGGCGCCAACACCAGCTTCGTCAACCGCGTGGTGGACGAGAGCCTGCCGGTGCGCGAGCTGGTCGCCGATCCGTGCGAGACAGTGCGCTCGTTCGTTTCCATCCCCCACCCGCGCATTTCGCTGCCGGTGAACCTCTATGGCGAACTTCGGAAGAATTCCATGGGCGTGAACTTCTCCAACGACAACGAACTCCGCTCGCTCGCCGAGGCGGTCAACAGCCATGCCGGCCCGTGGCAGGCGACCCCGCTGGTGCCGGGTGCCAACGCCAACGGCCCGAACGTGCAGGTCACCAATCCCTCCGATCGCCGCCAGGTGATCGGCAGCTACGTCGCCGGCGACGCCGCCATGGCCGACCGGGCGCTGGCCAACGCGGTCGCCGCGCAGCCGGGCTGGGACCGCCTGCCGGCCGCCAGCCGCGCGGCGATCCTGGAGCACGCCGCCGACCAGCTCGAGGCACGTCGCGGCGAGTTCATCGCGCTGTGCGTACGCGAGGCCGGCAAGAGCCTGCCCGACGCCATCGCGGAGATCCGCGAGGCGGCCGACTTCCTGCGCTACTACGCCACCATGGCGCGCCGGTTATTTGGTCAGCCCGAGCAGTTGCCGGGGCCGACCGGCGAGAGCAACCAGCTCTTCCTCAACGGCCGCGGCGTGTTCGTCTGCATCAGCCCATGGAACTTCCCGCTGGCGATCTTCATCGGGCAGGTGTCCGCCGCCCTCGCCGCCGGCAATGCGGTGATCGCCAAGCCGGCGGAGCAGACCTCGCTGATCGGCTACATGGCGGTCAGGCTGCTGCACGAGGCCGGCATCCCGGCCGACGTGCTGCAGTACCTGCCGGGCGACGGCGCCGTGGTCGGCGCCGCGTTGACCAAGGACCCGCGCGTGGCCGGCGTGGCCTTCACCGGCTCCACCGAGACCGCCTGGGCGATCAACCGCGCGCTGGCGTCCCGCAACGCGCCGATCGCCGCGCTGATCGCCGAGACCGGCGGCCAGAACGCGATGATCGCCGACTCCTCGGCGCTGCCCGAGCAGATCGTCAAGGACGTCATCTCCGCCGCCTTCCAGTCCGCCGGCCAGCGCTGCTCGGCCGCGCGCGTGCTGTTCGTGCAGGAGGACATCGCCGACAAGGTGATCGGCATGCTCGCCGGCGCCATGGCGGAGCTCAAGGTCGGCGACCCGGGCCTGCTCTCCACCGACGTCGGCCCGGTGATCGATGCGGACGCGCTGAAGATCCTGGTCGAGCATGCCGCGCGCATGGACACCGAAGCGAAGAAGATCGCCGAGGTCCCGCTCGACCCGGCGAGCACCGGCAACGGCACCTTCTTCGCGCCGCGCGCCTACGAGATCCCCTCGCTCAAGACGCTCACCCGCGAGATCTTCGGTCCGGTGCTGCACGTGATCCGCTGGAAGGCCAGCGAGCTTGCCAACGTGATCGACCAGATCAACGCCACCGGCTACGGCCTCACGCTGGGCATCCACAGCCGCATCGACGACACCGTACAGTTCATCCAGAGCCGCGCGCGCGTGGGCAACTGCTACGTCAACCGCAACCAGATCGGCGCGGTGGTCGGCGTGCAGCCGTTCGGCGGCGAAGCGCTCTCCGGCACCGGTCCGAAGGCCGGCGGCCCGCACTACCTGCTGCGTTTCGCCGGCGAGCGCACGCTCACCATCAACACCACCGCCGCCGGCGGCAACGCCTCGCTGCTGACGATCGGCGAGTAAAGGCCGACTCTCGCGGATGCCGCTCCCTCTCCCGTCTTTGACTAAGGATGGGAGAGGGAGCACATCACGACCATGCCACGTGCCTGCGCGGGCGCATCTTGTGCGCCGCGCCAACCACCTGTGCACCCCGCGTGCTACAACCCGCCCGATGCCGGCCGCGTGCCGGCCGTTGACGCTGGAGCACGCAGCATGGCACGTCCCGCCGGCATGATCGGCCTGGCTTCCGGGGCCGCGTTGGCCACCGACGACCCGCGCTACACCGCGGCGCAGTTCCCGCCGAACAAGCTGCTCTACCTGGTGCAGTTGGCCGAGTCGCGCGGCATCGACAGCCGCGGCTGGTTCGCCGGATTGGCGCTGTCGCGCGCGCAGATCGCCGACCCGGCGCTGCGCGTGTCCTACCGCCAGGCCAGCGTGTTCGTGCGTCGCGCGCTGGCCGCGCTCGACGTGCCCGATGCCGGCCTGCGCGTCGGCCGCGAGGGCACCATCGGCGGCTTCGGCCTGCTCGGGCTGGCGATGATGACCTCGCGCACGCTGGGCGAGGCGATGCTCGCAGGCATCGCCCACCACAAAATCTGCGGCTGCCTGCTCGACCTCAGTTTCGAGGCGGTCAGCGAGCGCGAGGTCGCGCTGGTCGCCTGGCCGCGTTTCGGCGATATCGAACTGCTGCCGTTCTTTTGCGAGGAGCTGTTCGCCAGTTGCCTGATGATCGCCCGCGAGCTGGTCGGCCCGACGCTGAAACCCGTGCGGGTGGAGTTCGGCTACCCGCAACCGGCCTACGAGAACGAGTACGCCGCATTGTTCGATTGTGAACTGCGCTTCGGCACGCCGCAGTGCCGCCTGCTGATCGACGCGCAGTGGCTGGCCCATCCGCTGCCCGGACACAACCCGCTGACCGCGCGCCAGGCGCTGGCGCTGTGCGCGCAGCAGCTCACGCCCGATGGCGGCGAACCGCACCAGGAAATCGTCGCGGCGGTCGAGCGCCTGCTGCGCAGCCGGTTGCAGCAGCAGCCGACCATTGCCGACGTGGCGCAGACGCTCAATCTCAGCGAGCGCTCGCTGCGGCGCAAGCTGGCCGAGAGCGGGCGCGTGTTCCGCGAGATCCACGACCGCGTGCGCGCCGAGCGCGCGCTGGCGCTGCTGCAGGCCGGCGCGCTCAGCGTGGCGGAAATCGGCGGCGAGGTCGGCTTCAGCGACCCGCGCGAATTCCGCCGCGCCTTCAAGCGCTGGACCGGCATGGCGCCGCAGGACGCCCGCCGCGCCGCCTGACCCCCGACGCCACGCTGGCCGCTTTGCCCCCCGTTCCCTGGCCGTTTTGCCCTCCCCTTGCCGGGGCGCATGGGCGACAGTGGAACCCTCGCGACATCCGTTCGAACGGGGGACTTTCGATCATGCGCAAATTCATACTCGCCGCCGCGCTGGGTGCGGCGCTCGCCGGTTGCAGCAGCAGCCAGGACAACGCACCGCAGGCGCAGGCCGACGTCGATTTCCAGGCCAGGCTGCAGCAGCAGTTGCTCGACGCCAAGCCCGGCAGCGTGATCGAGATCCCGGCCGGCCACTATGCGCTCAAGCGCGGTCTGAGCCTGCGCACCGACGGCGTGACCATCAAGGGCGCCGGCATGGACAAGACGGTGCTCTCGTTCAAGGGCCAGGTGGTGGGCCCCGAAGGCCTGCTGGTCAACGCCAGCGACTTCACCATCCAGGACCTGGCGCTGGAGGACACCAAGGGCGACGCGCTGAAGATCAACCAGGGCAGGAACATCACCATCCGCAACGTGCGGGTGGAATGGACCGGCGGCCCGAAGACCACCAACGGCGCCTACGGCCTGTACCCGGTCAAGACGCAGAACGTGCTGATCGAGGGCTCGGTGGTGATCGGCGCCTCCGATGCCGGCATCTATGTCGGCCAGTCGAACACCATCGTGGTGCGCAACAACCGCGCCGAGCGCAACGTGGCGGGCATCGAGATCGAGAACTCGGTGGGCGCCGACGTCTACGGCAACACCGCCACCGGCAACACCGGCGGCATCCTGGTGTTCAACATGCCCAACCTGTCGCAGGCCGGGCATTCCACGCGCGTGTACCGCAACAAGGTGCTGGCCAACAACCTGGGCAACTTCGCCGCCAAGGGTGCGGCGGTGGCGAGCGTGCCGGCCGGTTCCGGCGTGGTGATCAACTCCAACGACCGGGTGGAGATCTTTGACAACGACATCGCCGACCACCAGACGGCGAACGTGATCGTCTCGAGCTATTTCTCCACCAACTACTACAACACCCGCGGCGTCGCCGCCGACTACAACCCCTACCCGAAGGGCATCTACATCCACGACAACCGCTTCAAGGGCGGCGGCGATTCGCCCGACGGGCTGAAGTTCAAGGCGCTCAAGACGGCCGTGTACGGGCTCACCGGCCACTTCCCCGACGTGCTGTGGGATGGCTACATGGACGAGAAGTCACTGGTCGACGGCCTGCCGCCGCCGGCCGACCGCATCTGCATTCAGGGCGCCAACGGCGTGCTCAACGCCGACGGCCCGCACGACTACAAGAATCCCAGCACCGACACCAAGCCGTTCCAGTGCACCCTGCCCCCGCTGCCGCCGGTGACGCTCGAACCGGCGCCGAAGGCATGAGGCTGGCGGCGATGCGCATGCGTTCCACCCGGGCCGCGCTGCTGGCGCTGGTCCTGCTGCTGTGCGGCTGCTCGCACGAGATGGCGCCGGTCGCCTTCCACGCCGAAGGCCGGCCCGCCAAGCTCAGCGACTGGCACGTGGTCGAGGTGCAGGGCGACAAGCTGGTACTCAACCAGGGCGTGCTGCCCTACGACCTCAACACGCCCCTGTTCACCGACTACGCGCACAAGCTGCGCACCGTATGGATGCCCAAGGGCGCAAGCGCCAAGTACGACACGGCCGACAGCTTCGACTTTCCCGTCGGCACGGTGATCAGCAAGACCTTCTACTACCCGCGCACGGGCGACGGAAAAACGGGCGACGTCGCGCGCACGGACGACTACTCGCACGACTTTGCCGGCGAAGGGCTGGACCTGAAGCACGTGCGGCTGGTCGAGACGCGCATCCTGGTCCGCCGCCAGGAGGGATGGGCGGCGATCCCGTACGTGTGGAACGAGGCGCAGACCGAGGCCACGCTGCAGCGCACCGGCGCGGTGCTGCCGCTGACCCTGGTCGATGCCGCGGGCGCGCGCGAAGACTTCAACTACATCGTGCCCGACGAGAGCCAGTGCCAGAGCTGCCACGCGCAGGACTGGGTCGACCGCAAGATCCACCCGATCGGTCCCAAGGCGCGCCACCTCAACAAGGACTACGCCTACGCCAGCGGTGCCGAGAACCAGCTCGCGCACTGGACCCGCGTGGGCTACCTGAGCGGCGCGCCCGTGCCGGGCGACGCGCCGCGCGATGCCAACTGGGCGGACGAACGTGCGCCGCTGGACGCCCGCGTGCGCGCCTATCTCGACATCAACTGCGGCCATTGCCACAACGCGCGTGGCGCGGCCAACACCACCGGCCTGACGCTGGACTGGCGCACGCCGGAGGATCGCCACCTGGGACTGTGCAAGCCGCCGACCGCGGCCGGCCAAGGCACCGGCGACCGCCTGTTCGACATCGTGCCCGGCCAGCCCGACGCCTCGATCATCACCTATCGCCTGGAGTCGACCGAGCCGGGCGTGATGATGCCGGAGATCGGCCGCAGCACCTCGCATCGCGAAGGCGTGGCGCTGATCCGCGCCTGGATCGCGGCGCAGCAGGGCGGCTGCGTGGCCATCCACTGAAAACAGCCCATCACCATCCGAGCCCGAGGGGAGAGCACGGCATGAGCATGCGTCACCATCCGTTGTCGTTCGGCCTGAAGCTGGCGCTGCTGGCGTGCGCGCCCGCCGTGGCGGCGCAGGACGCCGACCAGTCCAAGCCGACCCAGCTCGGCCAGATCACCGTCACCGCGCAGAGCCGCTCGCAGGAAATGCAGGAGGTGCCGATCCCGCTGCAGATCGTCACCGCCAAGCAGGTCGATACGCTCGCGGCCACCGACTTGAGCAAGATGAGCCTGTTCGTGCCCGGGTTGGTGGTCTACGGCGACCAGCCGACGCAGCCGGGCTACCAGTTGCGCGGCATCAGCACCAGCGACTTCGGCGTGGGCACCGAATCGGCGGTGGGCGTGTACATCGACGGCGTCTATGCCGCGCGTTCCGGCGGCGCGCTGCTCGCCTTCAACGACATCGCGCGCATCGAGGTGCTGAAGGGCCCGCAGGGCACGCTGTTCGGCCGCAACGCGGCGGCCGGCGCGATCTCGATCGTCACCAACGAGCCGTCCGATACCTTCGAGGGCAAGGCGCGCCTGCGCTTCGGCAACTACGGCCGGCGCTACGGCGACGCGCTGCTCAACCTGCCGCTCAACGACGACATGGCGTTGCGCGTGAGCGTGCTGGACAACCAGAGCCGCGGCTGGATCGAGGACGCCGCCAGCGGCCGCCATTACGGCAAGGACGATGACTGGGGCAGCCGCATCGCGTGGCGCTGGAACCTTACCGACACTACCCGCGTGCTGCTCTCGTGGGACCACGAGCGGCTCAAGCAGCCGGCCAAGCCGGCGATCGGATTGATCCCGCTGTCCACCGACACGAACGAACGTCCGCCCTTCCCGCCCGATCCGTCGACCTACCTGAATCCGCTGCACGCGCCGCTCTACAACGACACGGTCGGTGGCATCGAGACGCGTCGCTTCGACGGCGGCACGCTCAACATCGACCACGCCTTCGCCTGGGGCAGCCTCACCTCGATCACCGCCTGGCGCCACTTCAACACCGAGAACCGCGGCGACTACGACGGCACCAACCACATCGTCAGCTACCTGGACACCGCCAACCTCGAGCGCAACACCAGTTGGTACCAGGAGTTCAAGCTGGCCGGCAACAACGACCTGGCCGACTGGGTCGCCGGCGTGAGCTGGTACGACGAGCGCGCGCGCCAGACCAGCGAGACCAACATCTTCACCGACAGCCTGGACACGCTGGCGCAGAACGTGATGGGCGCAGGCACGCCGCTGACCGACATCAGCAACGCGCTGGCCTCCTTTGGCCTGCCCTATACGCTGCTCGGCGACCCGTGGCACGAGGCGATCGACAACACCGGCCGCTTCAAGGCCTACGCCGCCTACGGCGACGTGATCTGGCACCTGTCCGACCGCCTCAACCTCACCACCGGCCTGCGCTACACGCGCGACCAGAAAGACTTCTCCTGGTACAACCGCCCGCGCAGCGCACCGGAGTTCGACGCCACCGTCGCCGAGTTGCAGCAGGCCGGCATCCTCGCACTGCTGCCGCCCGAGGCGCAGTTCGCCTTGGCCGCGTTCGGCCAGAACATCATCTTCAACGACGGCAGCGGCGCCCCGGTCGGCGGGACGGTGCGCCGCGGCGACAGCTGGACGGACTTCAGTCCGCGCGCGGTGCTGGACTACAAGTTCACCCCCGACGTGATGGGCTACGTGTCGGTGGCGCGCGGCTACAAGGCCGGCGGCTACAACAGCGTGCAGATCGGCTCGCGCTTCGCGCCGGAGAAGGTGGTCAACGTCGAGGCGGGCCTGAAGACCGTGTTCCCCGAGCAGCACCTGCTGCTCAACGGCTCGGTCTACGCCTACCGCTACGACAACAAGCAGTCGCTCACGCTCGATCCCAACAGTGCCGGCTCCGGCGTACCGCGCTACCTGGTCAGCAGCACCGATCAGCAGGCCAAGGGCGTCGAGCTGGAAGCGCAGTGGCAGCCGGTGGACGCGTTCCGCTGGAACGCCAACGCGGCGTGGATCGACGCCACCTACCGCGACGCCACCGCCGCCTCCGGTGCCGACCTGTCCGGGCAGGCTACCGGCGAGCCGTACCTGTCCTTTGCCACGTCGATCGCCTACACCTGGCGCAACGTCGCCGGCGGCGCGCTGGAGTTCGACCTGTCGCACGCCTACCGCGGCAAGTCGCGCTGCAACCGCGACTCGCAGCTGCAGGGCGAATGCCAGATCAGCCCCAACTTCGACACCGGCGCCGCGCAGCAGCGCACCGACGCACGGCTGGACTGGAGCTCGGCCGGCGACCACTGGGGCGTGGCGCTCTACGTCAACAATCTGTTCGACAAGCGCTACGTCACGGGCGTGAGCAACATCTCGGCCAGCGTGTTCGGCACGCCGTATGCCAGCATCACGCCGCCCCGCATGTGGGGCGTGGAGCTGCGCGCGAAATTCTGATGAGCATCGACCTCGACACCGCCTTCGCCCACCTGCGACGCGCGCAGGCACGCGAACCATTGCCGGACTGGAGCGTGCGGGCGCGCCGCCTGCGCGCGCTGGAGTCGATGCTGCGCGAGCAGCGTGACGCCTTCGCCGCCGCCATCGACGCGGACTTCGGCCGGCGTCCGGCAGAGGAAACCGACCTGCTGGAGATCTTCCCCAGCCTGTCGGCGGTACGCCACGCGCTGCGCCACGGCCGGCGCTGGATGGCGCCGCGCCGCGCACTGGCCGACTGGATGTTCCTGCCCGCGCGCACCACGCTGTTGCCGCAGCCTCGCGGCGTGGCCGGCATCGTGGTGCCGTGGAACTACCCGCTCTATCTCGCGGTGGGGCCGCTGGTCGATGCGCTGGCCGCCGGCAACCGCGTGATGGTCAAGATGAGCGAGTACACGCCGCGCTTCTCGGCGCTGTTCGCCGAGCGGGCGGCGAAGTACTTCGACGACGACGAGGTGCAGGTGGTCACTGGCGACGCGGCGGTGGCGCAGGCGTTCACCGCGCTGCCGTTCGACCACCTGCTGTTCACCGGCTCCACCGCGGTGGGCCACCAGGTGATGCGCGCGGCCTCCGCCAACCTGACGCCGGTGACACTGGAACTGGGCGGCAAGTCGCCCGCGATCGTCGGCCCCGGCGCCCGCTTCGACACGGCCGTCGAGCGCATCCTGTTCGGCAAGGCGATCAACGCCGGGCAGACCTGCATCGCGCCGGACTACGTGCTGCTGCCGCGCGAGCGGGTCGCCGACTTCGTCGCCGCCGCGCGCAGCGTCGCCGCGCGGCTGTATCCGGACCTGGCCAACAACCGCCAGTACGCCAGCATCGCCAGCGACCGCCACTACGAGCGCCTGCTCGCGCTGCGCGACGAGGCGGTGGCAGCCGGCGCCCGTGCCGAGCCGCTGGGCGAGGGCGATGCCGCACGCCGCGTGCTGCCGCCGACCCTGCTGGCCGGCGTCAGCGAGGACACCGCGGTGATGCGCGAGGAGATCTTCGGCCCGCTGTTGCCGCTGGTGCCCTACGACGACCTCGACCAGGCGCTGGCCTGGATCGCCGCACGCCCGCATCCGCTGGCGCTGTACCTGTTCGAGCAGGACGAGCGGCTGATCGGGCGCGTGCTCGCACGCACGCAGGCCGGCGGCGTCACCGTCAACGACACGCTCTACCACATCGCCCAGCACGGCCTGCCGTTCGGCGGCATCGGCGCCTCCGGCATGGGCGGCTACCACGGCGAGGCGGGCTTCCGCACGTTCTCCCACTTCAAACCGGTGTTCCGGCAGGCGCGCTTCAACGGCGCCGGGCTGCTCAACCCGCCTTATGGCAAGCGCTTCCGGCGCATGCTCGACCTGCTGCTGCGGCGCGGCTGAGCAAAGCGCCGACGGGTTTGCACGCGATGCCGACGGCGACCGGCCGACACTGGCCGCCGGAACCTGCAGGAGCCCGCCATGGCCAACTCGAACGAACAGACTCCGGCGCCCGCGGGCGCCGACGCCGGACCGCAAAGCGGTGCGGAAGGCGCGGGCGGCGAACCCAAGGGCACGCGGTTGCAAGCCCAGGGACACGATCGGCCGGCTCCGGACCAGGAGACCGAAGCAGACAAGCGCCGCTCCGGCCACTCCTCGGACAAGGACCAACCCGGCTATCGCGCACGTCCCGCCGGGCAGAGTGGGCTCGGCGAACAGCCCGACCGCCCCTCACCGCTGCGCGAGACGCGGGGCGAAGGCAACTACATCGCCACCGACCGCGGCGACAAGCCGCTGCGCAACGGTTGATCGACGGACAACAAAAAAGCCTCCCCGCTCGCACGGGGAGGCTTTGCTTGGAACAGGATCAGAACTTGTACTGCGCCGACAGGCTCAGCAGGTTGCCGTAGTCGTCGAAATCGCCGGTCAGCACGTCACCGGTGGGGCTCACCGTGTTGACGTGCGCATGGTTGACGAAGATGTGCGCGTACGAGGCGTTGATCTCGAAGTTCTCGCTGGCCTTGTAGCCGATGCCCACCGCGGCGAACTTGCGGGTGGAATCGGGCACGCGGGCGTCGCGGGTGGCGGTGTAGGTCGGCGTGGTGTCGACCGAGATGCCGGCGCGCAGGGTCAGCTTGTCGTTGACGTAGTAGTCGCCGCCGATCGCCGCGTACCACGTGTTGCGCCAGTTGAAGGGCTCCACGCTGTCAGGCTGCGCCGGGTTGCCGTACTGCACGCGCAGCTCCTTGAACACGTCCCACTTGGTCCAGTTCAGGTCGATGCCGAGGCCGAACTTCTCGGCCTGGTGCCAGTAGCTGATGCCGGCCGTGGCGGGCGTGGTGAAGTCGGCGGTGCCGGTGCTGTGGGTGAACGGCACGCCGCCGGCGGCGGCCAGCAGCGGAGCGATCTGCGGGCTGGACAGCAGCGCGCTCACGTTGGCCGGCACGGTGAAGTTGGCGGTGCCGGACAGCTTGTGGTCGATCTTCGAGCGGTAGTTGAGCGCGAGCTTGTCGTTCGGGGTGAGCTTCCAGTACGCACCGGCCTGCCAGCCGTAGCCCCAGTCGTCGCCCTTGATACGCGCCGTGCCGTCGGAGCCCGGCGGCACCACCGTGCCGACCAGGTTCAGGTAGGTGGGTGCCGCCGCAGGCGGGATCAGCCCACCGGCCACGCCCTGCTGGATCATGCCCAGCGCCACGCCGTTGAAGTTGATCGCCGAGGTGAGCTCGGCCGAGGTCTTCTGCGCAATGGCACTGACGCCCAGGCTCAACTGGTCGTTGACGTCGAACGAAGCGGACAGCGTCGCATCCAGCGATTCGAAGCGCGACTTGATCGCGTGGTAACGGCCGATCCAGTTGGAGTCGTACTCGGTCTGGAAGCCGAACGGTACCGACAGGCCGAAGCCCAGATGCACGCGGTCGGACACCTTGCTGGCGATGAACAGCGCCGGGATCGGCAGCGTGGTGCCGGCGTCGCCGCCATTGCCGCCGCTGATCGGGCGACCCAGCGCGTCATGCGCGGTACCGTTGAACTTGGCGCTGAAGTTGATCGCAGTGACGTCAGCCTGCAGGTAGGTGCCGTCCAGGTCGGTCATCGCGGCCGGGTTGTTCACCACCACGGAGGCGTCGCCGCCGGCGGTCGCCGAGCCGGCATAGGCGCGGCCCATGCTCTTGGCACTGTTTTCCTTCAGCTGGAAGGCGCTGGCGTCCGCGGCCTGCGGCAACGCCAGCGCACCGGCGACGGCAAGGCTCAGCGCGGCCAGCGCAAAGGGCCGGGCGGCGCCCGGAAGGGAACGAAAAGACGTAGGCATCGCTAAGCTCCTGCTTATCTTAAGACGCGGCTCGGGGTGGCAACGGGAGCGTCCCGGCGAATTCATACGCGCGTTTGACGTTCCCGCGCGTCACTCTGCCCAGCCGTCCTGAGGCTTGCAAGTGCGACCGCAGCATTTGCCGGTCGCGCTGCTACCCTTCGCGACCCGCCCTCGCGTCCCCGTCGTCGGAGCCGACCCATGCACTGTTTTGTCTACGCCAGCCAGCGCAAACCCGATACCTACGTGTGGCTCGCCACGCGCGATGAATTCGGCGTGCTTCCCGAGTCGCTGTCGATGCTGCTCGGCGATCTCCGCTTCGTGCTCGAAGTCCAGTTGGACGAGCAGCGCCGCCTGCCGCACGAGGACAGTCTCGCCGTGCTCGAAAACCTGCGCACGCAGGGCTGGCACCTGCAGCTGCCGCCGCAGGAAACGCTGGCGGTGGCCAACCAGCTCCAGCGCAGCATGCCGGACGATCGCGACGAATGAAGTGTGGCGCCGGGGTTAACGTGCCGTTACCGTCTGCGGCGCCCACGCTTCCTATACTCGTGCAATGAACGAGCCCCGATCGCGCCATCGTCCGCCGCCCCTGCTCAAGGGTGCGGCCTGGTTCCTGCCTGGATGGATTGCCGTGGCGATCGCCGCGCTCGGTGCGCACCCGCTCGCGCTGATCCCTCTGCTGGCGGCCAACGCGCTGACCATGGCGGCGGTGTGCCACGCGATCGGCTTCGATCCCGAGCCGCGTTTCCGCCGCACGGTATTGCGCCGGGGCGCGGCGCACATGGTGATGTTCACCGGCTACGTGGCGCTGGTGTTCCTGCTGATCGCCTGGCCGATGCTGCAGTTGCACCAGCAGCCGAGCCTGGGCGGCGCGCTGTTGCTGGCCGCGGCGCTGGTGGTGGCGCTGGTGGCGCTGTGGCGGGTGTGGCCGGCGTTCGGGCTGGTGTTCGTGTGGGACGATGCCTACCCGGCGCAGAGCGACGGATCGTGGATCTTCACCGCGACCGCGCGCAGTCTCGCCTTCGGCCGGCACCTGGCGCGCGAGGAGCGCTTCTTCACCCATTTCCTGCCGGCGGCGTTCGCGCTGCTGGTGATGGCCTACGGCGCCATCGCGCTGACCGGCCTCTATGGCGTGCTGCCGCCGGAGCTGCGTACCGCGGCGCTGGTCGTCTATGGCCTGGCGCTGTTGCCGTTGGGTTGCCTGGTGATCGCCAACCGTACCCTGCGCGCGCTGCTGTGCGAGCGCACGCGGCCACGCCGCCGCGCCGAGGACGCACCGCTGCCGGCCGACTTTTCCGCAAGCCCGCGCCCGGTCACCCTGAGCGAGGAGGAAAGCACCGCGGGTGCGCCCGCGCAGGGCGCTGCGCTGCTGGCCGCCGCGCGCGAGGGTGACATCGAACGCGCGCTCGCCCTGCTGGAAGCCGGCGCCGACCCCGACGCCACGCCGGCACCGGGCGAACGCGACCAGCGCCCGGTGCTTACCCTGGCCGCGCTGCTGCCGGATACGCGCCTGCTGCGCGCGCTGATCGCCAAGGGCGCCGAGGTCAACCGCGCCAGCGGCGGCCTCACCGCGCTGCTGGCCGCCACCCGCGACAGCTGGCACGGCCGCGCCGAGGCGGTGATGACGCTGCTCGCCAACGGCGCCAGCCCGCTGGTCGCCGATGGCGAAGGCAACACCGCCCTGCACGGCGCGGCGTTGAGCGAGGAGCCGATCGTGGCGGCCATGCTGCTGGATGCCGCCGCGCCGGTGAACGCGCTCAACAAGGCGGGCATCAGCCCGCTCGCCGCCGCCTGCCGCGCCGCCAACTGGCCGCTTGCCAGGTTCCTGCTCGAGCACGGCGCGAAGCCGGCACCGGCCGAAGGCGAGCCTGCACTGGTGGCCGCCGCCGGCATCGCCGACGACGACCCGGCAGGCGTCAAGGTGCTGCTCAAGCACCGCGCGCCAGTCAATGCGACCGATGCGCACCAGCGCACGGCGCTGCTGGCCGCCGCCGCCGAAGGCCACCTGCAGATTTCGCGCGCGCTGCTGGCCGCCGGCGCCGACCCGAACCTGGCCGACCGCCACGGCACCACGGCCCTGATGGAGGCCGCACGCAGCGGCGCCAGCGCCATCGTGCAGGTGCTGGCCGAGGCCCACGCCGACGCCCGCACGCGCGACAGCCACGATCGCGACGCGCTGACCCTCGCCTGCCAGTCGCCGCGCGCGCAGGCCGACACGGTGCGCGCACTGCTCGCGCTCGGCGCCGAGCCCAAGCGTCCCGGCAGCGACGGCCGCAGCGCGCTGGATCACGCCGCCGCGGCCGGCCGCTGGGATCTGGTCGCCCTGCTCGATCCCGAGTCACCATTGCCCGCCAGCCTGGGCGGCGATACGCAGGAGGACGCCGATACCCCGGTGCGCCTGCTCGGCGCCCTGCGCCAGGGCCAGTGGGCGATGGTCGCCACCTTCGCCGAACTCACGCCACAGTGGCCGCAGGCCCAGCTCGCGCAGTTGTATCTGGACGTGTCGGCGCCCGGCTTGGGCGCGGCACGCCGCTGGCTGCTCGACCACGGCCTGGCGGCCGAGGCACGTCTGCCCGTGGCCGACGAAGCGGGCGATGGCACGCCTGGCCGGCGCCTGTTCGATGCCTTGCTGATGCAGTTGCCCGCTTCCACCGAGGCCATCGACGACCTGCTCAAGGCCGGCGCCACGCCCGCGGGCGCCGGCCTGCTCGCGCAGGCGCTGGATGCGCTGGGCGACAACGCGCAGGGCGCGGCGCTGCCGCTGAAGCTGCTCGACGGCGGCGCCGACGCCTTCGGCGCGGATGCGCGCGAGCGCACGCCGCTGCACCTGGCCGCGCTGCACCGCCACGCCGCACTGCTCGACGCCTTGCTGGCGCGCGGCTGCAATCCCAACCCGCGCGACGGTGCCGGCCGTACGCCGCTGTTCGCCGCCATCGAACACGGCGAGGGCGGGCTCGGACTGGTGCGCGCGCTGATCGCCCACGGCGCCGATGCGGAGGCGACCGATGTCAACGGCGAGACGCCGCTCGGCCTCGCGCTGGAACACGGCGTCGTCCAGCACTGGCTGGACTGGGGCGACTGGGCGCGCCCGCGCCGCGCGCTGACCGCGACGGACCTGCCGGCCGCCACCCGCGCCGGCGCGCTGACCGCGGTCGAGCGCCTGCTCGAACTCGGCTTCGACGTCGATACCCGCGACGCCCAGGGCGCCACCGCGCTGCTGCATGCCTGCGGCGCCGGCCACCGCGAGATCGCCGCGCGCCTGCTCGAGGCCGGCGCCGACGCCACGCTGGCCGCCGGCACCGGCGTCACGCCGCTCGCCGCCGCGGTGGGCGCGCGCCGCGACGGGCTGGTCGGCATGCTGCTCGACCATGGCGTGGCGGTCGACCAGCGCCTGCCCGGCGAGTCGACCGCGTTGATGGTCGCCGCCGCGCTGGGCTATCCGGACATCGCCGAGCACCTGCTCGGCGGAGGCGCCGACGTCCACGCGGTCGACCTGCGCGGACGCAGCGCGCTACATGCGGCGGCGCAGTTCGGCTTCGAGCACAACGACAGCCTGCGCGCACGGCGCCTGTTCGACGTGCTGCTCAAGCACGGCGCGGAGGTCAACCGCGCCGACCACGAAGGCAAGACGCCGCTGCTGCTGCTGCTCGGCGCGCAGTTCAAGCCGGGCGCCGACGGCGACGCCACCCACCTGGCCGCGCTGCTGCCGGTGCTGCTCGATGCCGGCGCGCAACTGGAACATGCCGACCAGCGCGGCGTCACCGCCCTGCACGCCTGCGCCATGCATGCGCTGCTGCCGGCCGCGCGCGTGCTGCTCGCGCGCGGTGCCGATCGCCAGGCCGCCGACGCCTTCGGCCGTACCGCGGCCGACGTCGCGCGCCACCTGGGCCTGGTCGATATCGCGCATGAACTGGCCGTGCGCAGCAACGCCGTGCCCAGCGTGCGGCAGATGCTGCGCCAGCCGGCGCAACCTGCGGAGTAACCAACCCGCGCCGATGTGAAGCCCTCTTCCCTGCGGGGGAGAGGGCTCGGGTGGGACCGGGGCTCGTGCGGAAGCCCATCGAGGCCGCCGGCAGCTTCCATCGCCCATCCCACGGCGGGCGAACGGAAGCGAATCACGCGGAAGGCGAGGGCGACCCCGAGCTTTCGCGCTCCGCATCCGCCTCGAACAACTGCTCCAGGTCGGCCAGCGCCTCGCGCGTGGTCTGCACGATGCGCGCATCGTCGTCGTAGACCAGGTACTGCCGCTTGAGCAGCTCGGCGTCCTGCTGGCGGAAGCGCTCCACCCGCGCCGCCGCCACGTCCGTCGCCACGCCCAGCGCCTCCAGCGTCATGCGCGTCATTTCCAGGCTGGAGCAGAGCGTCTCGCGCACCGGCGCCTCGATCCCCAGGTCCATCAGGCGCCACACGTGCTGGCGGTTGCGCGCGCGGGCGATCACCTTCAGGTGCGGGTACTGCCGCCGGACCAGCCGCGCCACGCGCAGGCTGGACTCGGGATCGTCGCTGGCCAGCACGAACACCTCGGCCTTGTCCGCCTGCGCCGCGCGCAGCAGCTCCGGCCGCGCCGGATCGCCGTAGAAGATGTCGTTCCAGCCACCGAAGCGCTGCACCAGGTCGATCTGCTCCACCGAGTGGTCCAGCGCCACGAAGCGGATGCCCTGCGCGCGCAGCACGCGCGCCACGATCTGTCCCATGCGGCCGTAGCCGGCGATGATCACCTTGGGCGTTTCGGTCTCGATGGTGTCGTACTCGCGCACCGCCTTCTTCGGCCGCGCGCCGAGCAGCCGCCCGGTGAGCGCCACCAGCAGCGGCGTCAGCGCCATCGACAGCGTGATCGCCAGCACCAGCCGGTTGTGCAGCACGCCGTCGAGCACGCGCTGCCCGGCGGCCAGGTTCAACACCACGAAGGCGAACTCGCCGCCGGAAGCCAGCAGCACGGCCAGCCGCAGGGACTCGCCGCGGTCGAGCCCGCCCAGCAGCCGTCCCAGCGGCCACAGCAGCACGCCCTTGAGCAGCAGCAGTCCGGCAACCAGCGCCAGCACGCGCAGCGGCTCGCTCAGCAGCAGCGAGAGATCCATCGACATGCCCACGCTGATGAAGAACAGCCCGAGCAGCAGGCCCTTGAACGGCTCCAGGTGCGACTCGAGCTCGTGCCGGTATTCCGAATCGGCCAGCAGCACGCCGGCCAGGAACGCGCCCAGCGTGGAAGACACGCCCACCCGCTCCATCAGCCACGCCGTGCCCATGACCACCAGCAGCGCGGTGGCGGTCGACACTTCCACCGCGTCGGCCCTGGCGACGAAGCGGAACACCGGCCGCAACAGGTAGCGCCCGCCGACCACCACCGCCACGATTGCGCCGACCGTGCGCAGCACGCCGGCCAGGTCCACGCCATGCCCACCGGAAGTCGCCAGCAGCGGCACCGCGGCGATCAGCGGGATCGCCGCCAGGTCCTGGAACAGCAGGATCGCGAACGCCTGCCGCCCGTAGACCCAGCCGGCTTCCTTGCGCTCGGCCAGGATCTGCAGGCCGAACGCGGTGGAGGACAGCGCCAGGCTGCCGCCGACGATCACCGCCGCCGCGCCGCTCAAGCCGAACCAGGCGAAGCCGATCGCGCCAATCGCCACGCCGCAAGCCAGCACCTGCATCAGGCCCGTGCCGAACACCGCGCGGCGCATCACCCACAGGCGCTGCGGCGAAAGCTCCAGGCCGATCACGAACAGCATCAGCACCACGCCGAACTCGGAGATGGTCGCCACCCCGGCGGTGTCGCTTACCAGCCCCAGCTCCTGCGGCCCGATCACCACGCCGGCCAGCAGGTAGCCCAGTACCGAGCCCAGCCGGAAGCGCTTGGTCAGCGGCACGGCGATCACCGTCGCCAGCAGGAACACCAGCGCGGTTTCGAGGTAGTGATGGCTTTCCACGCGCGCGACGCCTTGGCTTGGGGAGGGATCGATTATTCCACGCGGCCGGCGGTGCGGACGCGGTGGCGGGCATGGGATCATCCGCGCATGAATCGCATCACGCTCGCATTGGCCGGCCTGCTGCTGCCCTGCCTGGCCACGGCCGCCACCCTCCCGGTGCAGGGCTACACCGTCGTGCACGCCTTTCCGCACGACCCGGCGGCCTATACCGAAGGCCTGTTCTACCTGGATGGCTTCCTGTACGAAGCCACCGGCACCGTCGGCGCCTCGTCGGTGCGAAAGGTGGAGCTCGACAGCGGCAAGGTGCTGCAGCAGTCGGCCACGCCCTGGCCGGACTACGGCGAGGGCATCGTTGCGTGGAAGGACCGGCTGATCCAGCTCACCTGGCAGGACCACGAAGGCTTCGTGTACGACCTGGCCACGCTCACGCCGCGCGCGAAGTTCGCCTACCCGGGCGAAGGCTGGAGCCTGACCACCGACGGCACGCACCTGCTGATGAGCGACGGCACGCCGACGATCCGCGTTCTCGATCCGGACACCCTGCAGCAGGTCGGCCGCATCGACGTCACCGCTGACGGGCTGCCGCTGGCCAACCTCAACGAGCTCGAATGGGTGAAGGGCGAGCTCTACGCCAACGTGTGGCTGACCGACCGCATCGCGCGGATCGATCCGGCCAGCGGCAAGGTGGTCGGCTGGATCGACCTGGCCGGCTTGGGACCGGCACGCGACAGCCTGCCCGATCCGGACAACGACGTGCTCAACGGGATCGCCTACGACGCGGCGCGCGACCGCCTGTTCGTTACCGGCAAACGCTGGCCGAAGGTGTACGAGATACGGCTGCGCCCCGCGCGCTCACGCTGATCGCAGTGGCGCTGCCGGCTGGACAGGTCAGCCGTGCGGACCTGGCTGCGCGCGCCAGCGCACGAAGCGGCGCATGGTCAGGCCGGGCACGGTGCGGAATTCGGTCGGACGCGGCGCACCGGCATCGGCGGCAATGAACACGAAGTCGTCGCCGTCCAGTCGATAGCTGGCCGGCAGCGGCTGGCCGGCGTCGGGGCCGATCGCGTCGATCCAGGTGATCGCGCCGGGCGTGGTCGAGGCGTCCAGGATGAAGCGGCCTTCGAGCAGCAGCTCGCCCTGCCGCGTGCGCACGGAAAAGCGGTCGCCGCTGATGCGGGTCAGCGCACCAGGTGCGCCGGTGCTGTCCGGCGCGTCGACGACGCCGTTTTCCTCGAAGGCGACCTGCTCCCAGGTGCCCTGCAACGCGGCCAGGTCGCGGGAGGAGGCATCCATTTAGCCGCTCCGTGGATCCGGCGAGGTCACTCGCCGCGCAGCCAACGCGCCGCTTCGATGGCGTAATAGGTGAGGATGGCGTCGGCGCCGGCGCGCTTGAACGCGGTCAGCGACTCGAGCACGACCGCCTTCTCGTCCAGCCAGCCGTTCTGCGCGGCGGCCTTGAGCATCGCGTACTCGCCGGAGACCTGGTAGACGAAGGTCGGCGCGCCGAAGGCGTCCTTCACCCGGCGCAGCACGTCGAGGTAGGGCATGCCCGGCTTGACCATCACCGCGTCGGCGCCCTCGGCCAGGTCGAGCTCCACTTCGCGCAGCGCCTCGTCCGAGTTGCCCACGTCCATCTGGTAGGTGTGCTTGTTGCCCTTGCCCAGGTTCGCCGCCGAGCCGACCGCGTCGCGGAACGGGCCGTAGAAGCTGGAGGCGTACTTGGCCGAGTAGGCGAGGATGCGCGTGTGGATGTGGCCGGCCACCTCGAGCGCGTCGCGGATGGTGCCGATGCGGCCGTCCATCATGTCCGAGGGCGCCACGAAATCCATGCCGGCTTCCGCCTGCGCCAGCGACATCTTCACCAGCGCCTCGACGGTGGGTTCGTTCATCACGTAGCCGTGCGCGTCGATCAGGCCGTCCTGGCCGTGCGTGGTGTAGGGGTCCAGCGCCACGTCGCCGATCAGGCCGAGTTCCGGGTACTTCGCCTTGAGCGCGCGGGTCGCGCGGTGCATCAGGTTGTCCGGGTTCCACGCCTCGGCCGCGTCCTCGCTCTTCACCGACGGATCGGGCGAAGGGAACAGCGCCAGCGCCGGAATGCCCAACCGCACGCATTCGCCGGCCAGCTTGAGCAGCTCGTCGATCGACAGGCGCGCCACGCCCGGCATCGATGGCACGCTCTCGCGCTGCCCCTCGCCCTCGATCACGAACGCGACCATGATGAGGTCGCTCGGCAACAGGGTGTGCTCGCGCATCAGCGCGCGGGAGAAGGCGTCGCGGCGCATGCGGCGCATGCGGATGGCCGGGAAGTTCATGGGAAACCTGCGTTGGCGCGAAAGGCGTCATTGTACGCCGCGGTCCTTGCGCGCCTGCACGCTGCGGCGTTCCATCCCGCCGCCGGAACGCCCTCTTCCGGCCCCCGGGCCGGAAGCGGAAACAAAGGCCTATGCGTCGCGTATCGCCGCGATCGGATCCAGCGCCGCCGCCTGCCGTGCCGGATAGAAACTGAACACCAGGCCGACCGCCAGGCACGCGACCACCGAGGCGAGGATGCCGACCGGCTCCCACGCCACCTGCCAGCCGGCGAACAGTGCGATCGCATAGGCCAGCGCCGCGCCGAACAGCAGACCGATCAACGCGCCCGCCGTGCAGATCACCACCGCCTCGCGCAGGAAGCGAACCACGATGTCGTGCCGGCGCGCGCCGATCGCGCGCAGCAGGCCGATCTCGCGGCGGCGTTCGAGCACGTTGGCCAGCATGATGTTCATGATGCCGATGCCGCCGACCAACAGGCTGACGCCGGCGATCGAACCCATCACGATGGAGAAGATGCGCTGGGTCTGCTGGTTCTGCCGGTACAGCTGCTGCGGCACCACCAACTGGTAGTCGTCCACGCCGGCGTGGCGCTGGTCGAGCACCTGGCCGAGCACCTGCGCGCCGTCGCCCAGGCGGCCGGGGTCGGCCACGCGCAGGAGGAAGCGGTCGATCTCGTCCTCCATCGGCTGGAAGCGGAAGCGCGCGCGGGCGCTGGCCAGCGGCACGAAGATGCGGTTGCTGTCCGCGCCCAGCGCCACGCCCTCGAAATGGTCCTTGTCCAGGTCGCGGTCGGCCAGCACGCCGACCACGCGCAGCCAGACCTGGTTGACCTTGAGCAGCCGGCCCAGCGGCTTGCCGTCGGGGAACAGGTCGTGCGCGGCCTGCACGCCGAGCACCGCGACGGCGGCCAGCCGCGCCTCGTCCTCGGGACTCAATGCGCGGCCCTGGGCCACGCGCAGCGAAGCGAGCCCGAAGTAACCCGGGCTGATGCCGCTGACCTGCGCCTGGCTGCTGCCGGCGTCGCTGAAGACGCCCCACGTCTTGATGCGCTTCTCCGCCGCGTAGCGCTCGGCGGTGGGCACCACGGCAAGCGCCGCGCGGGCATCGGCCTCGGTCAGTCCCAGGCTGCGCGCGCGGGCTTCCTTCAGCGCATCGCCGTCGGCGCTGTGCGCCTCGACGATCAGGTTGTGCAGGCCCAGGCTCTCGACCAGCTTGAGCGCCTCGCGCCGGCTGCCCGCGCCGACGCCCTGCATGGCCACGATCGCGCCCACGCCGAAGATCATGCCGAGCAAGGTGAGCAGGGTGCGCAGCTTGCGCCGCGAAAGCTCCTCGATCGCCTCGCGCCAGGGACCGGCCTTCATGCGCCCGCTCCGTTGCCGCCGGTAGGAAGCAGGATGCGGTCGCCTTCGTGCAAGCCATCGAGCACCTGCGTGCGGGTGGCGCCGCGGACGCCGAGCTTGAGCTTGCGCACGACTTCGTTTCCTCCGCTCAGTACGTGCACCGTGGCCGCGTCGCCGTCGCCACCCAAGGCGAGGTTGGGCACGCTCATGCCTTGCGCGGTCTTCAGCAGCAGGATCGTGCCGGCGAACCGCTGGCCGGGCGTCCAGCCGTAGCGGCGCACCGCGTCGGCCGGCACGCGCGCCTTCATCAGCAGGTACTTGACCGGGCTCTCGCGATCGCGCGGCTGCGCCGCGGCGGCGATCCAGTCGAGCCTGGCCGTCACCGCCTGGTCCGGTCGGCCCCACGGATGCAATTCGACCGCCTCGCCCACGGCCACGCCCTGGGCCTCGATCTGCGGCACGGCGAGCTGCACTTCCAGCGCATCGAGGTCGGGCAGGCTGGCGAAGCTGTTGCCGGCCCACAGGCTGCTGCCGACATGTGGCAGTTGTTCGGACCAGTCGCGCTCCAGCACCAGCACGCCGTCGTGCGGCGCGCGCAGTTCCAGCGCGTCGAGGTCGGCCTGCTTCTGCTTGGCGACCATGTCGTAGGTGTTGTGCTGGGCATCGAGCACGGCCAGCTCGGCCTTGCCGCGGGCGCTGGACTGCTGCTCGCGCCACTGCAGGATCTGCCGGCGCACGCCCAGGTAGGCCGCATCCTGCACGGCGTCGAGGATGTCGTTGCGCGCGATCGCGGCCAGCGTGGCATGCGCGTAGCGCCGGGCGATCGCCAGCTGGCCATCGACCTGGATCATGTCCACGTCCAGCTGCCCGCGCTTGCCCGCCAGTTCATCCTGCTTGCCCGCACGCGCGATCAGGTTGCGCTCCAGGTCGATGCGCGCCTGCGCCAGGTCCTGTCTGCTTTGCGTGGCGGAGAAGCGCGCGACCAGTTCGCCTTTGGTCACATGGCTGCCGTCGGGCAGCATCCAGCTCAGCTGGCGCGGCGTCCACTGCTGGCCGGGCACCAGCAGCGGCGTGGCGGTGACCGCGCGCAGCTCGCCGTCGGCCTGCACGCTGAACTCGAGCGGGCCGGCGTGGGCCTGCTCGAGCGCCGTGTAGTCGGCCGCGGATCTGCCGCCGCACGCGGCAAGCACCAGCAGCACCGGCCACAACATGCATGTCCGGCGCATCATCAGACGCCCTCCCTTGCGGGCGGTATCGCCACCTGCACCGACTGGCCGGGTTTGAGTTCCGCCTGCTCGCCGCCCTTCAGTTCGATCAGCACGTCGATCACCGGGATCGCCTCCACCCGTGATTTGCTGTGCACGTTGTTGCCGATCTCGGCGATGGTGCCTTCCAGCCGGCGCCTGCCGCCGCCGGCCACCTGCACCTGCACGGCCTCACCGACGCGCACCCGCGACAGGTTGCGCTCGGGCAGCACCGCGCGCACGGCGAGGCTGGACAGGTCCGGCATCTGCGCCACCGACTGGCCGCGCCAGATCTGCGAACCGGTGTCGATCTTGTTGCCGTCCCAGGCGGACTGGTGCAGCGCTATGCCGTCGCGCGGCGCGGTGATGGTGAGCGCGCCGAGCGACTGCTGCAGCTCGGCCACCTCGCTTCCCAGCTGCGCCACTTCGGCATCGGCCAGGCGCTGTTCGGCGGCCCGCGCGATGGCCGCGATGCGTTCGCGCTCCACGGTCAGCCGCAGTTTCTGTTCGGCCTTGCTGCGGGCGACCACCAGCTTGCGGTATTCCACGCCAGCCACGTAGTCCCTGGGCACGGTCGCCTTGCGTTCGGCCTTCTCCGCATCCGCGCGCGCCTGCGCGGTGGCCAGTTCGGCCTCGCGCGCGCGGTCGGCGAGGTCGAGCTTGAGCTGCTCCTGCTTGCGTTGCTTCTCGGCCAGCTCGCTGCGCTTGGCGGTGAGGTTCTTCACCACCTCGCTGCTGTCGAACACCACCAGCATGTCGCCCTTTTTCACCTGCGCGCCGTCGCCGGCCATCTGCGTGACGGTGAGCTGCCACAGGCCGTCGACCGCCGGCGGCGAGATCGCCAGGCTGCGCTGTGCGAACAGCTCGCCTTCGATGCGCAGCGGCGAGGTGGCGGGAACGGCAGCGGCCCCGACCGGCTCCGTTTCCTGCTCGGTATCGACGCGCACGCTCATGCCCGGCCGCAGCGCGAGGCGGACGTCCTCGTCGAACGCGATGTCCAGTTCGAAGTAACGGCCGTCACCCCATGGCGTGCGGGTGACGGGAGCCCCCGCGATAGCCTGGATGCGGCCGCGCGCGCGGCTGCCGGGCAAGGCGTCGACGGACAGGTAGACCGCCTGGCCGGTCTTCAGGCCGGCGCAGTCGGGCTCCAGCACCCAGGCCTTCACCGTGTAGTCGTCGCCCTGGCCGACCACCTCGCCGACCTTAGTGCCGGGATAGGCGGACGAGCCCTCCTCGTAGCGGCCGCCGCGCCCGAAGAAGTTGTCGAAGCCGTGGATCACCGTGCCGGCGCGGGTGGCGCGCACTTCCGCCTGGGTCACCTGGTCCTGGTAGAAGGCCAGCGACAGGCGCTGCTTCTCGAGTTCCAGGTCGCTGTCGTGGCGCCGCCGCGCCACTGCCTCGGCGGCCTGCCGCGCCGCCTCGCGCTTGACCGCGAGCGCACGCTCGGTGCGCTGCATCTCGCTCTGGTAGCGGTCGTAGTTGAGCGCGGAGATCAGGCTCTTCGGGATCGCCGCATCCACCGCCGCGGTGTCGCGCTCGGCCTGCGCATCGGCCAGCGCGAGTTCGGCGTCGGATTGCTTGAGCTCCAGCTCGGCGATTTCCTTGGCGTTCTTGGCCTCGGTCTGTTCCAGTTGCGCCTTCAACTTGCGCAACTGCGTCTCGGCCGGACCGGCGTCGATGCGCAGCAGCACGTCGCCCTTGCCCACGTGCGCGCCGTCGGGCACGTAGTAGCGCAGCACCACCGGCGAGCTCATCGAGGGCGGGGTATAGATGCCCTGCGCGTCGGCCATCTCCACTTCGCCGCTGAACACGGTGGCCTGCGCGCCGGTGCAGGCCAGCAGCGCGAGCAGCGCCACCCGCTCACGCCGCCGAATCAAACTCGATCCTCCCGTCGCGGATGCCGACCTGGCGCTGCGCGTGCGCGGCGACCTCGGCGTCGTGGGTGACCATCACCACGGTCTGGCCGTCGGCGTGGACCTCGTCCAGCAGGGCGAGCACGTCGGCCGCGCTTTTCGAGTCGAGGTTGCCGGTGGGCTCGTCGGCCAGCAGCAGCGCCGGCTTCATCAGCAGCGCGCGGGCGATCGCCACGCGCTGCATCTGTCCGCCGGAGAGCTGGCCCGGGCGGTGCTGCAGGTGCCGGTCCAGGCCCATGCGCCCGAGCAGCCCGTGGGCGCGTTCCTCCAGGCCCTCGCCCGGTCCGCGCAGGAAGCGCGCCGGCAGCATCGCGTTCTCCAGCACGGACAGCCGCGGCAGCAGGTGGAAGGACTGGAACACGAAGCCGATGCGCCGGTTGCGGAAATCGCTGGCGCGCTCGTCGTCGAAGGTGGAAACGTCGACGTTCTCGAGCAGGTAGCGGCCGCTGTCGGGCCGGTCCAGGCAGCCGAGCATGTTCAGCAGGGTCGACTTGCCCGAGCCGGACGGCCCGACGATGGCCATGAACTGGCCGCGCGGCACCGTGAAGCTCACCCCGTCCAGCGCGGCGATGGTTTGCCCGCCGACCCGGTAGTGCCGGGTCACTGCCTCCATGCAGACCATGGTTCCCCTCCAGATCACACTCCGGAGTGTTGCAACCGCAGGCCATGTCCCGCAAGTAGCCAGCCTGGCCGGTTTCCGATACCTTCCATCGATTGCCGCCGCGCCCGCGACGTTGCGTCCCACTGCACACGACCGCATGAGCTTGCCCACCCGATCCCCTACCCTGCTCGCCGACCTCGGCGGCACCAACGTACGATTCGCGCTGGCCGACGCCGACAACCCCCGGCCGCTGCTCACCGACAGCGTGCGCCGCTACCGCGTGCGCGACTTCGCCACGCTGGCCGACGCGATCCGCCAGTACTTCACCGACACCGCCCTGGCCGCGCCGCGCGCGATCATCGCCGCGGCCGGGCGCATCGCCGACGGCGAGACGGTGAAGATCACCAACAACCCGTGGGGAGTCGCGGCGCATGCGCTGCAGGCCGACCTCGGGATGGCATCGGTCAAGCTGGTCAACGACTTCGCCGCGCAGAGCATGGCCGTGCCTCTGCTGCAGCCGGAACACCTGCAGGCGGTCGGCGAACCGCCGCTGCCGCGGCTGGACCGTTGCGACCACCAGACCTTCGTGGTGATGGGCCCGGGCACCGGCCTGGGCGTCGGCGGGCTGCTGCGCCGCGACGGCCATTGCAGCGTGCTGGAAAGCGAGGGCGGCCACGCCGGCTTCGCCGCGCACAGCCGCGAGGACATCGAGATCCTGCACCGGCTCAACGAGCGTTTCGGCCGCGTGTCCAACGAGCGGCTGATCTGCGGCGCCGGCCTGGTGAACCTGTACACCGCGCTGGCCGACATCGCCGGCGAGCCCGCTCAGGATTACACCCCGGAAGACATCACCGCGCATGCCGGCGCCGGCACCGACCCCCTGTGCGTGCGCAGCGTGGAAACGCTGGCCGGCATCTTCGGTTCCGTCGCCGGCGATCTGGTGCTGACCCTCGGTGGCTGGGACGGCGTCTACCTCACCGGCGGCCTGCTGCCGATCCTGCTGCCGTGGCTGCAGCGCGGCGGCTTCCGCCACCGTTTCGAGGCCAAGGGCCGCTTCAGCGACACCATGCGCCAAGTGCCCACCGTCGCCGTGCTGCATCCGGAACCGGGGCTGCTCGGCGCCGCCGCGCTGGCGGTGATGGAAGCCGGCCACCCGCTGGTGCCGCGGCCGTAGACGTCGCCCGGACGGGCGCACGTTTGCGTGATGTCCGTTCGGCGACACTGGCGGCCCCACTGGGAGAGTCGCCATGAGCCGCAGCAAGACCGCCTTCCTGTTCGACCTCGACGGCACGCTGGTCGACAGCGTCTACCAGCACGTGCTGGCGTGGAAGGAGGCGCTGGACCGCGAGGGCATCGAACTGTCGGTGTGGCGCATCCACCGCAAGATCGGCATGAGCGGCGGACTGTTCACGCAGATCCTGCTGCGCGAGACCGGCATCGAGATCACCGAGGAGCGCGTGGCGCGGCTGCGCCGGTGGCACGCGGAGGCGTACGGCCGCCGCGCCGATGCCGGCGGCGTGCAGCCGCTGCCGGGCGCGCGCGAACTGCTGGCCTGGCTCACCGAGGCCGGCCTGCCCTGGGCCATCGCCACCAGCGGCCGCATGGAAACGGCGGCACACAACCTGGCCGCGCTCGGCGTGGATCCGGCCAGGGTGCCGGTGGTCACGCGCGACGACGTGCGCCACGCCAAGCCCGATCCCGACCTCTTCGTAGCCGCCGCCGAGCGGCTGGGCGTCGACATCCAGCACGCGCTGGTGCTGGGCGACAGCATCTGGGACATGCTCGCCGCGCAACGCTGCCGCGCGCTCGGCGTCGGCCTGCTCTCCGGCGGCTACGGGCAGGAGGAACTGGAACGCGCAGGCGCCTTCCGCGTCTACGAGGATCCCGCGGACGTGCTGCGTCACATCGACGAGATCGCCGCACGCGACTGAACCGCTGCCGGCTCGTGCCCTGCGGCTGCCGATTGCCACCGGCACTCCGACGTCACCGGTAGTTGCACTCGGGAGTAGGCCGCGACAACCACTTTCGCGACAAAAAAAAATGGCCGCCGGAGGCGGCCATCTGGGAAGACCTGGCTGGAGGGCCGGGCGAGCCCTCCAGCAGGGGTGTTGCTTACAGCGAGAAGTCGTACTGCGCCATGAAGCGAACGTAGCGAGGCTGCTGCCAGTTCGTCGGCTGACGGTAGTTGTAGTCGTAGTAGGTGCCGTATGCGTCTTCGGCAGCTTCGTTGACTTCGGTCACGGTGTGCTTGTTGAACACGTTGTGGACATCCACCGCCAGGGTCAGGCCCTTGGCCCAGCGCGGCTTGTAGTCCACGTTCAGGTCCAGGTTCCAGAGCACCGGAGTGCGACCGGCCGTACCGCGCGGGCTGAGCTTGCCGTTGCAGTAGTAGAACGCGGCGCCATCGCCATAGCCGATGTAGTCGTAGACGTCAGCATCAGGCGTCATGCCGATGCAGCTGATCGGACGGCCGGTCTGGGCCAGCAGGTTGCCGCCCAGGGTCCATTCGTCATTCAGCTGGTAGGCGCCGAATACCTTCAACGTGTGGCTGCGGTCGTTCGGCAGCACGCCGTTGGAACCGGCCGCGAACTCCGGATAGTCGAAGTCCTCGGTGGTGCCGGTGTCGGTCTGGTCGATGGTCGAATTGACCAGGCCCTCGGTGTTGCCGAAGCTGCGCGACCACACGTAGGACGCCCGCATGTACCAGCGGTCGTTGAACTGGTGTTCCAGCGACAGTTCGACCGAGCCGAACGAGCGCTTGGCCTTGGGCTCACCGACGTCCGCGGCGGACAGCTTCACGTGCTCGGGCGTGCCGTCGCCGTTGAGGTCGATGTTCATGTCGATGCCGCTGCCCGGGTTGAACAGGTAGCAGCCCGGCACGTTCGACGGCGCATAGTCCGGCACGTCGGTCATGCCCAGCACTTCCTGCCCATACCGCTGGAACGGACGCCAGTCGCAATCGTCATCGATGGCATTGAGCAGCTTGCGGTACATGGCCTTCACGCCGAAGGTCCAGTTGTCGGCCAACTGCTTGTCGAAGCCCAGGATGAACTCACGCTGCTTGTACGGCTTGAGGTCCTTGGACGAAACCGCCGCCGGGTCCGGCACCGAGCCGTTTTCGCCGTTGGCGAAGTACGGAACGTCATACGCGGTCGTTCCAGGGGCCGGCGCGGACAGGCCGGTCGGCACACCCGTGGTGGGATCGACACCCGTGTAGTAGTAGGTGGTGATCTCGTACAGCGACGCACTGGCGGCGCGCAGGGCCACGTTGGCGGCGATCGGCAGCGAGTAGTCGCCTGCCGAACCATAGACCTTCAGCGAGGAGTCGCCGTTGACGTCCCACGAGAAGCCCAGGCGCGGCTGCAGGATGTTGTCCTGCTTGACGTAGGTGGCACCCGAGCCATTCTTGTTCTCGAAGGTATCGCTGCGCAGGCCGACATAGGCCAGGAAGCGGTCGCTGACGTTCCAGTAGTCTTCCAGGTAGAAGGCCTGCTGGTCGATCTCCACCTGCGCACCGGTCTGGAACAGCACCAGGCGGGCATAGCTGTCCGACGGAGCGCCGGTCGCGCCGACAATGGTGTCGCCGGTTGCCGGGTCGAGGCGCGTGTAATAACGCCAGTAGGCGCCGCCCTCGTAGCCGGAGCTGCCGGTGTCACTGTTCCACTTGTCGTTGCTGTAGCCGAACTTCAGATCGTGGTCGGAGATGCGCCACTCGAGGTCGATGCGACCGGACTTCTTCTCGTCGCCGCCGCCACGCTTGTCATAGCTGGTCGACCAGTCGCAACCGGTGATCGGCGCGATCTGCTGGGCCAGCACCGGATCGCGCGAATCGCGGACCACCGCGCAGCCCGGCTGGTTGAAGTCACCCACCACGCCGTTGTAGGACTCCGGAACGCCCGCGGCGCTGAGGCCGTAGTTGTCGCGGCTGTACTTGAGCTTGCCGTACTGGGCAGACAGGGTCAGCGAATCGGTCAGGTAACCGGTGTACTTCAGGATGTTGACGTTGCCGCCGCTCTTGAACGTCTGCACGCCGGCGTAATCGCCCTTGACCGGCTTCATGTTGTCATCGTAGGTGCCCAGGTAGGACGCCTCGGTGCGGGTCTCGCGGTCGCTGAAGCCGGTGTACTCGAGGATGTTGCTGTCGTTGATGTTCCAGTCCAACTTCACCAGCCAGAACGGATCCTTGTAGTGGTCCTGCAGGTAGCCGCGCGGGACCAGGTAGTCCGGGCCCGTGCCGCCGTTGAAGCCGCCGTAGCTGTCCTGGTTGGTCTTGGTCTTCTGGAACAGGCCGTAGACGAACAGCTTGTCCTTGACCAGCGGACCGCCGATCCAGGCGCTATAGGTGCTCTGGCTCGACTTGTCCTTGCTGTTGTTGGCCGCCAGGTTGCCGTCGTTGTAGTAGACGCTGGGGTCATGGCCACGCAGGGACATCGGCGTCCAGTAGACGTTGGCGCCGCCCTTCCACTCGTTGGTACCGCGCTTGGTGATCACCGAGATCACGCCGCCAGTGGAGAAGCCGTACTGCGCGCCGTAGCCGCCGCTCTTGACTTCTTCCTGGTCGATGCCCTCGAACGGCACTTCGGAATAGGTCAGCGTCTGGAACTGGTTGGTGACGTTGAAGCCGTTGACGTAGTAGCTGTTCTCGGCTGCGGACGCGCCATTGAACACGGCAAGGTTGCCGAACGCCGCGTCGGCCTCGACGGTACCGGGCGCCAGCAGAGCGACCGCGGTCTGGTTGCGCGCCACCGGCAACGTCTTGAGCTGCTCGGCGGTGAATACCGTGGTGGTTTCGACCGAAGACACGTCGATGGCCGGGATGGCCGAAGCCGTCACCTGCACCGTGCCAAGGTTCTGGGCGTTGGTCGCATCGGAGGCCACGTTGAGGTTGTAGCCCTGGCCGGCCACCACGTTGACCGTGCGGGTCGTGGCGCCATTCGGGCCCTGCATCGTCACCGTGTACCGGCCTGGCGGCAGCGAGCCGATGTTGAACCTGCCGTCCGCGCCTACTGTGACCGAACGCGACAGGCCGCTGCTGGTGCTTTCCGCCTGGACGGTCGAACCGGCCGTGGCGTTGCCGTAGATCGTGCCGACCGTACTCTGCGCGAGAGCGGCAGACGAAACAAAACCCAAACCTACCGCCAAGGCGAGCGCAAGCGCGCTGCGGCGTGGCTGCCGTGCTTTGCTGGAAATCATCGATTGTCTCCCCAGATGAACAAGATCGAGGCGCAGGCGCCACCGATCACCCCTCGGAGCGGGCTACCTACAAGACCGTCTCTCCCACGGTCTTGCGATTTGGCGCGCTGCCGATAAAAACAGGACTTCTCCCAAAGCCCTGATCGACGAACCTATGGCGCAGCGCGGGGCCCTGTCAACATTTTTTTCACCACTTGTTATCACATCAATGTCTTACGAGACGCCAAGAACTTGCGGGTGGCGGTGCAATATCGCAACAGCGCCCGGACCCCGCGGCAATCTCTACATGGGCAGCGCATGAGCGCATCTGTTGTGAACGGATTTCGGCCGCGCTTGGGGTGTGCATGCGCCGCGGCCAGTTGCCGCGTGCTATCTCAACCGGGCGCCAGCAAGGCGTCCAGGTCGTCCTGGTCGAAGCTGAGTTTCTCGCGCGCTCCGCCGCCCTCGAGCACGGCCTCGGCGAGCTCCGCCTTGCGCGCCTTCAGTTCCTCGATGCGCTCCTCGACGGTGTTGGCGGTGATCAGGCGGAACACGAACACCGGCTTGTCCTGGCCGATGCGGTGCGCGCGGTCGGAAGCCTGCGCCTCGGCGGCGGGATTCCACCACGGGTCGTAGTGGATCACGGTGTCCGCGGCAGTGAGGTTCAGGCCCACGCCGCCGGCCTTGAGCGAGAGCAGGAACAGCGGCACGTCGCCGTCCTGGAAGCGCTGCACCGGCTCGGCGCGGTCGCGCGTCTCGCCGGTGAGCATCACGTAGCGGATGCGCTTGCGGTCCAGTTCCGTGGCGATCAGCTTGAGCATCTCGGTGAACTGCGAGAACAGCAGCACCTTGCGGCCCTCGGCGAGCAGCGCCGGCAGCATGTCCATCAGCAGCTCGAACTTGGCCGACTCGCGCACGCCGCGCGCGGCCTCCAGCTTGACCAGGCGTGGATCGCAGCAGACCTGACGCAGCTTGAGCAGCGCGTCGAGCACGACGATGCCCGAATGCTGGATACCGCGCTGGGCGATCACCTCGCGCAGTTCGTTGGCGAGGGTCAGGCGCAGGCTTTCGTACAGCTCGCGCTGGCGGCCGTCGAGTACCACGCGGCGGGTGATTTCGGTCTTCGGCGGCAGTTCGGCGGCGACCTGCGCCTTGGTCCGGCGCAGGATGAACGGGGCGAGGCGGCGATTGAGGCGCGCCTGGCAATCCTCGTCGCGCTGCTTCTCGATCGGCACGCGGTAGTGACGGCGGAATGCGCCTTCGTCGCCGAGCAGGCCGGGCACGGCCAGGTCGACCTGCGACCACAGCTCGCCCAGGTGGTTTTCCAGCGGCGTGCCGGTCAGGCAGATGCAGCGTGGCGCGCGCAGGCTGAGCACCGCGCGGCGGGCCTGCGTGCGCGGGTTCTTCACCTGCTGCGCCTCGTCCAGCACGATCAGCGCGAACGGTTGCTTGCGCAGTGCGGACACGTCGCGCGGCAGCAGCGCGTAGCTGGTCAGCACGATGTCCTGCGCGCCCAGTTGAGAGAAATCGCCGCTGCGCTGCGGACCGTGCAGGGCGAGCACCTTCAGGCCCGGCGCGAAGCGCGCGATCTCCGCTTGCCAGTTCGGGATCAGGCTGGTCGGCACCACCACCAGGGCCGGCTGCGCCAGCGCACCGTGCTGCTTGAGCGCCAGCAGGTGGGTGATCAGCTGCAGCGTCTTGCCCAGACCCATGTCGTCGGCGAGCACGCCGCCGACGCCGGCCTCGGCCAGCGCGTTCAACCAGCGCAGGCCTTCGCGCTGGTAGGGCCGCAACTCGACGGTGAGGCCGTCCGGGATGGCGTCGCTGGCGCGCTCGGCGGCGTCGCGCAGGCGCGCGGTGAAGCCGCGCAGTGCTTCCGGCGCGCGCAGCTCGCCGCCGTTGGGCAGGGCCTCGACCAGTTCCTCCAGCCGGCCGGCCTGCACGCGCGGCAGGTGCAGCTTCTTCTTGGGGCGTTCGAGGTATTCCGCCAGCGGCGCGAGCAGGCCGCGCAGCTCCTTCAGGCGCACCGGCACGCGGCGGCGCTCGTCGACCGGCGCGTACCACACGGCGTCTTCCGGCTCGTTCGGCGCGGGGCTCAGGTTCAACTGGTGCTCGGCCAGCGCCTGCGCCACCGCCGGCAGCAGGTTGTGCCGCTTGCCCTCCACCTCGATGCCGATTTCCAGGTCGAAGGCGTGGTCGTCGGCATCTTCGGTGGCGTTGCCGTACCAGCGCACCGGGCCTTCGAGCACCTCGAAGGGGAAGCTCGGCGCGTAGTCGAGCTGGAAGCCTTCGGTTTCCAGCTTGCCGCGCAGGGCCAGCCAGCGGGCGGGCGTGTTCACCTCCAGCGCGCCGGCGTAGCCCTTGCCGGGGAACAGCCAGGCGTCCTCGGGCAAGGTATCGGCCAAGTCCCAAGGCAGGCCCTCGGTGTCCACGCCGGGCGTGAGGCCGGCGCGCTCGAGCTGTTCCATCGCCGAGAGTTCCTCGGCGCGGCGGCGGGCGATTTCGACCAGGTGGCCGTTGCGCACGCGCCGCACCAGCGGCTCGCCGCCGCGGCCGGGCAGGCGCTCGCCGGCGTAGTCGAAGGCCAGCCGCGCGTAGGCCAGCGGCGGCGTGCCGGCGGCCAGGCGCGCGTGGCGGGTCAGCGCGTGCAGGGTCAGCACCGGCTTGGGCGCCAGCTCCGCGCGGCGCAGTTCGTCGAACACCTGCGGCGCGGGCAGGCGCTGACCCAGCGGGCTGTTCTTCAGCGCCTTGAGCAGCGGGCGACCGGATTCGTGCCTGAGCGGCGGCAGGTCCAGCCAGTGGCTCTCGCCGGGCTCGGCCTCGAGCAGGCCCAGCACGGCGCGTTCGCCGTCCAGGTACCACAGGTTGTCCAGCCGGAGCAGGCGCTGGTTGTGGCCCAGGCGGGGCAGCAGCTTCTGGCTGCCGTCGTGTTCGAGGTGCCAGTGCCAGGCGAGCGGATGCGCCTTGCCGCGCGACAGGCGCAGGCCGGCCAGGCCGCCCAGGAAGCACGGCGCGGTATCAAGCATCTGCGCCAGCAGGGCGTCGCCGATGTGGCCGGCCAGGCGGACGTAGCTTCGGCCCTTGCGCACGCTCTGCGGCAGGCCGAGCACGGCGGCGGCCAGGTGCTGTTCGTGCGGCTCGAGCGGCGCATGGGCCAGATGCCGGCTGTCCAGCGGTGCCGGCCGCACGTAACGGCCCTGCTCGGCCACGCCCAGCGCCACCGGCGCGACGTCCAGGTGGGCCCAGGCGGCGCCTTCCTCGGGCACGACCTCGAGGAAGAAGCCCAGCACCTGGGTTTCGGCCGGGGGTGGCGCCGGCGGCTTGAACAGGCGTCGCCAGGCCGGCGGCAAGCCGCCCCCGGCCATGTCCTCCGCGGAGGAGGCACGGTCGGCAGGCTGCTTTTCGTCCGGTTGCTGCATGCGCGTGCGGTCCGCCTTGCCAGCCAAAACCACGAGCTTAGCAAGGGGATGGGTGGCGTGCGCGTGGAGGGCGCAAGTTCGTACGGGTGCCCGACGCAGCAGGCAGGGCCACCCGGACGCGGCTGGTTTCGAATCGCGACGATGGCGCCTCTAGCGAGCCTGCCCCTCACCCCTCATCCTGCAGGGGAGAGGGTGCGATGCGGTCAGGCGTTTTCGAACAGGCCCTGCGGGTACTCGGGTTTCTGTTCGCGGCTCATCAGCAGGCGCACGCCCTCGACCGGGGTGACCTCGCCGTGCAGCACGGCGCGCACGCCGTTGGCGATGGGCAGTTCCAGGCCGTGCTGCTCGGCCAGGCGGGACACCTCGTCGGCGGTGACCACGCTCTCGACCACCTGACCGATCTGCCGGACGGCATCGTCCAGCGCAATGCCCTGCCCCAGCGCCAGGCCCAGCCGGCGGTTGCGCGAGAGGTCGCCGGTGCAGGTCAGCACCAGGTCGCCCAGGCCCGACAGGCCCATCAGCGTCTCCGGGCGCGCGCCGAGCGCCAGGCCCAGCCGCAGCATCTCGTTCATGCCGCGGGTGATCAGCCCGGCACGGGCGTTCAGGCCCAGCTGCATGCCGTCGGCGACGCCGGTGGCCACGGCCAGTACGTTCTTCATGGCGCCGCCGAGCTCGGCACCGAGCACGTCGTTGCCCGAGTAGGCGCGGAAATTGGGCGCGTGCAGCAGCGCGGCGAGCGCCGTCGCGAACGCTTCGTCGTCCGAGTGCACGGTCACCGCGCTGGGCAGGCCGGCGGCGACCTCGCGGGCGAACGAGGGGCCGGTGACCACCGCGGCCGGCCGGCCCGGCAGCTTCTGCGCCACCAGCTCGTGCAGGAAGCGGCCGGTGCCTGGCTCGAAGCCCTTGGTCGCCCAGGCGATCGCGGTGTCGGGCCCGAGCAGCGGCACGAGTTCGTCCAGCATCGCGGCGAAGGCGTGGCTGGGCACCACCACCAGCACGATGTCGGCATCGCGCACGGCCGCAGCCAGATCCGGCTCGTAGGCGAGCTCGGGCGGCAACTCCAGGTCGGGCAGGTAGCGCTGGTTGCGGCGGCTGGCGGCCATCGCCGCCAGCGCTTCACGGTCGCGGCCCCACAGCCGGGTGGTCACGCCGTTGCGTGCGGCCAGTGCCGCCAGCGCGGTGCCCCAGGAGCCGGCGCCGAGCACCGCGAGAATCGGTTGGTCCCGCATGGAGTGCGTCAGCTGTTGAGCGTCGGGGCCTCGCCGCCGCCCGCCATGCGGCGCTGCTGCTCCGCCAACAGGGCGTCGAAGTTGATCGGCTGCAACAGGAACGGCGGGAAGCCGCCCTCCAGCACCAGCGAGGAGATCACCTGGCGGGCATACGGGAACAGCAGGTTCGGGCAGTAGCTGCCGATGATGCCGGCATAGTCCTGCTCGCTGAAACCCGCGATGCCGAACACGCCGGCCTGATGCACTTCGGCGAGGTAGGCGGTGCGCTCGCCGATGGTGCAGGTCAGGGTCAGGCTCAGCACGACCTCGTACAGGTCATTGCCCAGGTCGGTGGCGCGCTGGCCCAGATTCAGCTGCACCTGCGGCTGCACCTGCTCGTTCTCGCCGATCTCCTGGAAGATCTGCGGCGCGTTCGGCGCCTCGAAGGACACGTCCTTGACGTAGATCTTCTGCAGCACCAGCTGCGGCATGGCCTGGCCGGCGGCCTGGTCGTTGGCGGGCGTGACTTCTGCCATGGTGAATCCCTCGAATTCGTGAGTGCGGCGGAGCAAAGGGGACGATTGTTCCATACATCCGGCCGCCCTGCCATCGGGGACGGGCTTGCCGGACTTGCGCAGAGGCCTGTTTTTCCGGGAGAATACGCGGCTCGATTCAGGCCGACCCGGCTTTCCGGGCCTTCCGCGACGCGATGCGGAATGCAAGCCGGCCCCGTTCGAAACGCAACACCCTCCAGCATCGCGTGGCGCCGAGGCGCCGCTGGGCCGATGCCGCCCTGGCCAACGGGCGGTCAAAACACCGATTACGGAGGCCCTCATGGCCCGTGTATGTCAAGTCACCGGAAAGGCCGTGCAGACCGGCAACAACGTCTCGCACGCCAACAACAAGACCCGTCGCCGCTGGTTGCCGAACCTGCACGAGCGCCGCTTCTGGGTCGCCAGCGAGAACCGTTGGGTGAAGCTGCGCGTTTCCAACGCCGCGCTGCGCACCATCGACAAGAATGGCATCGAGGCCGTGATCGCCCAGCTGCGTGCCCGCGGCGAGAAGGTCTGAGGATTGAACCATGGCTAACAAGACCCAAGACAAGATCCGCCTGATCTCCTCGGCCGGCACCGGCCACTTCTACACCACGCAGAAGAACAAGAAGAACACGCCGGAAAAGTTCGAGTTCAAGAAGTACGATCCGGTCGTGCGCAAGCACGTGATCTACAAGGAAGGCAAGATCAAGTGATCTGAAGAAAACCCGCCGCCCGGCGGGTTTTCTTTTGGGGCCGCCCCCAGGCGGCTTGGCACCATCGGGCATGTCCACGGGTCGTGCGCCCGCGCGTTTCCATGAGTTGGCGCGGGCGACCTCGCGCCGCGTTTGCGATCCATCCCCTAGTCTGGTTTCGCAACGCCACCGGAGACACCGCCATGTCCAAGTTTTCCTTCCGCTCCATCTTCGGCCTGGCCCTCGCCCTCGCAGCGACGACGGCCGCGGCCGCCGGCACGGTCAGCGTGCGCTACGACCATCCGGAGAACTTCACCGAAACCAGGGAAGTGCGGGCGTTTGCGCCCATGCGCGCCGACTCCGGCTACCTCGACACCCTCAAGCGCTACATCGAACGGCAGGCGGCGCGCGAGCTTGCGCCCGGCCAGACGCTGGACATCGTCGTCACCGACATCGACCGCGCCGGCTCCTACCTGCCCTCGATGGGTGCGCTGAACCCGGTACGCATCGTCCGGGACGTCTATCCGCCGCGCCTCAAGATGCATTTCCGCCTGCTCGACAGCCAGGGGCGGGTGATCCGCGAGGGCGAGCGCAAGCTCACCGACCTGGGCTTCATGTACGACAGCCCGGGCGGACTGTCCAACACCGATCCGCTGCGCTATGAAAAGCGGATGGTCGACCGCTGGCTCGCCCGAGGCCCGCAGAGCCTCTGAGCCGGTCCGGCCCGTCGCGCACGCCGGGTGTGCCAGCGCTAAGATCCACGCCATGGTGGCGCCTACGGCCCTGTTTCCCGCCCTGCTCGCCGCGGACTGGCATGCGCTGGCCGCGCCGGTGCGGCGCATGCACGGCGACGAGGCCTGCATCCGCGCGCGCGGCCGGGCCGAAGTCGAAGGCGCCGCGCACCTGCCCGCGCGCCTGCTGCGCCGATGGCTGGGGCTGCCGTCGCCGGGACCGGCACAGGCGCTTGAGGTGACGATCGAACGTAACGGCGCAGGCGAGACCTGGACCCGCCGCTTCGGCGCGGTCCGCATGCGCTCGCGCCTCACCGGCGCGGCAGACGGCCGCCGCCTGCATGAAGCGCTGGGCCCGCTACGGCTGCATTTCGAGTTGCGCCGCGACGGCCGGGCGATCGACTGGCAATTGCGCGGCGGCCGCCTGTTCGGCCTGCCGCTGCCGCGCGCCTGCTTTGGTCAGGTGCTCTCCCGCAGCGGCGCCGAAGGCGACCGCTACGCGTTCCATATCGAGACACGCGTGCCCCTGCTGGGAAAGCTCGTGGCCTATCGCGGCTGGCTGGACATCGTGGATGTCGACTGAAGCGCCGGTGATCGTGTTCGACGGTGTCTGCGTGCTGTGCAGCCGCTGGGTGGATTTCGTGTTGAAGCACGACCGCGCCGGCCGTTTCCGGCTCGCCGCCATGCAGGGGACGCACGGACGCGCGCTTCTGCACGTACACGGTTTGTCGCCCGAGGATCCGGCCTCGCTCCTGCTGGTGCAGGATGGACGCGGCCACACCGATACGGCGGCGATCATCCGCATACTGGGCCAGCTCGGTGGCCCCTGGCCGGCCGCCGCCGCGGCGGTCCGGCTGTTGCCGCGGGTCTGCCGCGACCCGGCCTACCGCTGGATCGCCCGTCACCGCTACCGGCTGTTCGGCCGCCGCGCCAGCTGCCTGCTGCCGGATGACTCGCAGGCCTGGCGCTTCCTCGACTAGCCGAGCCGCTCGATGCCGGTGCGCAACGCGTACCCGGCGAACCCCGCTTCGATCCGCTCCAGCACAAGCAGACCCATGCAGGGCATCGCGCCGCGCGCGTCGATGCGGCCCTCGGCCAGTTCCTGCGCCAGCACCACGGCGGGAGTGACCGGGACCTGCGGCCCGTCGCCCGCGTCGGCAGCGAGCCACCAGCGCAGGCGCAGGGGTCGGTTTTCGTGGTCGGCGCCAGACAGTTCCACCACCATGCCGCCGATGTCGGTACCGAAACGGATGAACCGTTCGCTGAAGCGACGCAGCGCAGGGGCCCAGGCGGCGAGATCGCGGATCAGTCCCAACCGCACCAGCACGGCCGCACACCAGGTGCCGGCCTGCAACAACGGCAGCTCCAGCCCGGCGCGGAACAGCACCGTATCCACGCCCGGATAGCGGCCGGGGAACAGCTCCAGGTCGGGCACCTCGCACACGCCCACCCGGCGGCGACCGAAGGGAAAGGATTGCCGCCTGCCGTCCATCCAGCCATGTGCGTGCTGCCAACGCCCTTCCCGCCAGACTCGGATCGGTCGCCCGCAATAGCCGAGAATCGACGCCACGGTGGCATCCCCGCGCGGTGTGCGGTTGCCAGGGTTGATGGCGTGCTCGATGCGGTCGAGTCGCCCGAAGCGCGGCGCCAGCGCATCCACCACCGCCGCGCTGAGCGCCGGGACGCTGGACGCTCCGCTGACCAGCAGGCGCCCGGCGCGGCGCGCGCGCGCATCCAGGCGGGTCATGCCGCAGACGAAGTCGCGACCGTCGGCCAGGTCCACGTAATCGCTGCCCACCGCCAGGCAGGCTTCGGCGACGCGATAGTCCTGGCCCTGGAAAGGGCCCGCCGTGTGGATCACCAGTTGCGGCCGAAGGCGCCCCAGGAGCGCCGGCGCATCCGATCGCCCCATGTCCAGTGAAGCGATCTCGACGCGCTCGTCGCCGAGCTCGGCACGCAGGGCTTCCAGGGGCGCCAGTCGCCGGCCGGCGAGCACCAGCGAAAAGCGCCGGTCATGCGCCAGCCGACGCGCGACGCGCGAGCCGAACACGCCCGTCGCGCCGACCACCACCACTCGCAACGCCATGTCCCAGCCGCTCCATGCCAGCCAAAAAAAAGCCCGCCGGGAGGCGGGCTCTTCCTTGCATCTTAGGCCGCGCGATCAGGCGCTGGCCACCGAGTAGCCCTTCAGCCGCCCGGCGAACTCCTGCAGCGAGCGGATACCGCTCTGCTCGGCCTCGGCGATCCACTGCTGCAGGCCCTTGAGCGCCTGCTCGGCACCGCGCTGCTCCATCAGCGCCGCCAGGCGGTTGCGGAAGTCGCACACGGTGCGCAGGGTCGGGCGCTTGGCCAGCACGGCCTGCAGCTTGGCGCTGCCGTCGTGGTCGAGCCAGCGGCCGCCATCGGCCAATGCACGGCGCAGGCGCCGTGGCACGGCCTTGAGGTTGTCGCCGGCGTGGGCGGCTTCCTCGCGCAGGGTCGGCACGATCACGCCGCGGTAGTAATCGGTCATCGCCTGGAAGCGGTGGGTCAGCACGGCCTTGAGCGTCTCCGCGTCGGGCAGGTTGACGTTCGGACGGATGTCCAGCGTCGGCGCCACGCGCAGCACCTTGGCCAAGCCCACCGAACGCAGCGCGCAGATCACCGCCCAGCCGATGTCGAACTCCCACTTGCGCAGGGCGAACTTGGCCGAGCTCGGGAACGCGTGGTGGTTGTTGTGCAGCTCTTCGCCGCCGATCCAGAAACCCCACGGGATCAGGTTGGTCGCGGTGTCGGCGCTCTCGAAGTTGCGGTAGCCCCACCAGTGGCCGATGCCGTTGACGAAGCCGGCGGCCCAGAACGGGATCCAGATCATCTGCACCGCCCACAGCGCGGCACCGATCACGCCGAACAGCGCCAGGTCGATGATCAGCATCAGCGCCGGGCCCCAGTACGGATGGCCGGTATAGAGCTTGCGCTCGATGAAGTCATCCGGGCAGCCGCGGCCGTACTTCTCCAGGTCTTCCTTCACCTCGGAGGCGTCGCGGTACAGCGACACGCCATCCCAGAACACCTTCTTGATGCCGTAGATCTGCGGGCTGTGCGGGTCTTCCGCGGTTTCCACCTTGGCGTGGTGCTTGCGGTGCACGGCCACCCACTCGCGGGTCACCATGCCGGTGGTCAGCCAGCCCCAGAAACGGAAGAAGTGCTGCACGATCGGATGCAGGTCCACGCCGCGATGCGTCTGGCAGCGGTGGTAGTAGATGGTCACCGTGAAGATGGTCAGCTGGGTGACCACCAGCATGTAGACCAGCATGGCGAGCCAACCGGCGTTCGTCACGCCGTTGGAAAGGAACGTCAGCACCGCATCGAGCATCAGGAAAGCACCGGGGAAGTTGGAAGGCAGTCTATCGGAGGGGTTTCCGTACCCGCCAGCATGGCGCAATGCGCTTCGCGCATGCGTGAAGTGCCCCGCAGGTTCAACAAGCTTGCCCGCGGATCACGTAAAGCGCCCCGCAGGTTGTGTAAAGGTTGGGGCGCCGTGACAATCATGCAATGACTCTGCCACAACCGCTGTTAACGCTTGAGCAAGCCAGCCGCCGCCGCGCCGGCCGACCGGCGGTGCAGGACCTCAGCCTCGCGCTGGAACGCGGCCAGGTACTGGGCCTGCTGGGCGTCAACGGCGCCGGCAAGTCGACCACGCTGTCGATGATCGCCGGTGCGCTGACGCCCGACAGCGGCCGCATCCTGCTCGACGGCGAGGACCTGGCCGAGCACCCGGCACTCGTGCGCCGCCTGGTGGGCTGGCTGCCCGAACGTGCCCCGCTGTGGCAGGAACTGACGGTGGGCGAACATCTGGACGCGCATGGTCGCCTGCGCGGGCTGAAGGGCGCGGCGCTCAGGCAGGCGCGCGTGCGCATGGTCGAACGGCTGGAACTCGCGCCGCTGGAGCGCCGCCTCGCCGGCGTGCTCTCGCAGGGCCAGCGCCAGCGCCTGGGGCTGGCCTGCGCGCTGCTGCACCAGCCGGCGCTGCTGGTGCTGGACGAACCCGGCAACGCGCTCGATCCGGTGCAGGTCGCCGCGCTGCGCGCGTTGATCCGCGAGCAGGCCGCCGCCGGCACCGCGGTGATCCTCTCCACCCACGTGCTGGCCGAAGTCACCGCCGTGTGCGACCGCGTGGCGATCCTGCACGACGGCACGCTGCGCCACGAAGGCACGCTCGCCGCGGACGACCACGCCGCGCTGGAACGGCAGTTCTTCGCCATCGCCACCGCCAGGGCTGCCGCATGAGCGCCCTGGCGGTGACGCGGCTGGAACTGCGCCGGCTGTTCGTGCGCCCGCTCGCCTGGGTGCTCGGCGCGCTGACGCTGGCCTGGCTGGCATGGAATTTCACGCTGATGCTCGGCAGCTTCCTGGCCGCCCAGATCCGCCTCGCCGCGCTGCCCGACGGCCCGGGTTACACCGACCTGGTCGCCGTGCCGCTGCTGGCCAAGCTGGCCGAGCTCGCTTTCCTGGTGGTGCCGCTGTTGTCGATGTCGGCGCTGGCCGGCGAGCGGCGCGAGGGCCGCCTGGCGCTGCTGCTGGGCATGGGCCTCAAGCCCTCACGCATCGTGCTGGGCAAGTACGTGGCCTTGCTGGTGTGGCTGCTGGCCTGGCTGGCGCTGGTGCTGGCGATGCCGCTGTCGCTGGCGCACGCCACCGCGATCGACTGGGGCAAGCTCGCCGCCGCCACGTTGGGCATGGCGTTGCTGCTGGCCTCGCTCGCCGCGCTGGGGCTGGCCTGCTCGGCGTTTGCCTCGCACCCGGCGATCGCCGCAGCGGTCGCCCTGGTGCTCACGCTGGCGCTGATGTGGCTGAACCTCGGCGCGCAGATGGCCGGCGTGGACGACGGCGCGATCAACTGGCTGGCGATGAGCTCGCACCTGCAGCCGCTGCTGCGCGGGCTGGTCGCCAGCCCCGACGTGGTGTGGTTCGCGCTGCTGGCGATCGTCTGCCTGACGCTGGCTACGCGCCGTCTCGCGGCCGAGCGGGAGCGCGGCTGATGAGGACATTCTTCGGACGGCTCGACGGCTGGCTGTTCGCACTGGCGCTGCTCGCCGCCGCGGGCGCCATCGGCTACCTCTCCACCCGCCATGCCTTCGTCGCCGACTGGACCGCGGGCGGCCGCGCCAGCCTGTCGCCGGAGAGCCGCGCGGTGCTCGGCAAGCTCGACGGCCCGGTGGAGATCGTCAGCTACGCCAACCCGCAGGGCGACCTGCGCCAGACCATCGCCGGCTTCCTGGAGCGCTACCGCCGGGTCAAGCCGGACCTCACGCTCCGCTTCGTCGATCCGCAGCAGGACCCGGCGAAGATGCGCGAGCTCGGCGTCACCGTCGACGGCGCCATCATCGTGCACTACCGCGGCCGCGAGCAGCGGCTGGACGAGCTCTCCGAGCGCAGCCTGACCAACGCGCTGGAACGCCTCGCGCGCGGCGGCGAGCGCATCGTCGCGTTCGTCACCGGCGACGGCGAGCGCCGCGCCGACGGTCCGGCCAACGCGGACCTCGGCACCTTCATGGCGCAACTGGAAAGCCGCGGCATGCGCGCGGTGCCGCTCAACTTCGCGCAGGTCACCGCAGTGCCGCAGCACACCGACCTGGTGGTGCTGGCCAGCCCCACGCTCCCACTCGAGACGGGCGCGGTGCGCGCGTTGGTGGATTACCTGGGCAACGGCGGCAACCTGCTGTGGCTCACCGAGCCGGCCAACAGCGACCTGAACCTCGCGCCGCTCGCCGACGCGCTGGGCCTGCGCGTGCTGCCCGGCGTGCTGGTCGACGGCGGCGGCGCGGCGCTGGGCCTGAAGGATCCGCGCATGATCGCGCTCGGCGCCTACCCCGCCCACGCGATCACCCGCGGCTTCCAGCTCACCACGCTGTTTCCGCAGGTTGCCGCGCTGGCGCAGGTGAACCGCAACGATTGGGCGGTGCAGGACTTCCTCGCGTCCGGACCGCAGAGCTGGACCGAGTTCCAGCCGATCGGCAACGACGCCAGCTCGACCATCCGCTACGACGCCGCGGCGGGCGAGCTGAAAGGCCCGCTGCCGTTCGGCCTGGCGCTGTCCCGCCTCTCGCCCAGCCCGGACAAGAGCCAGCAGCGCGTGGTGGTGATCGCCGACGGCGACTTCCTCTCCAACACCTTCCTCGGCAATGGCGGCAACCGCGCGCTGGGCGAGCGCGTGTTCGACTGGCTGCTCGGCGACGACGCGCTGGTGAGCCTGCCGCCGCGCGGTGCGCCCGACCGCGTGCTGGAGCTTTCGCAGACCGAGCTCAACGTCGTCAGCCTGGGCTTCCTGGTCGGCGTGCCGGCGCTGCTGCTGATCATCGGCGGCGTGCTGGTGTGGCGCCGGCGCCGGCGCTGATGCGGCGCAAGGCTCGGCAGCGCTGGATCACGCTTGGCGTCGCGCTCGTGTTGCTCGCGCTGGCCGCGGCGCAATACCTGCACGACCAGCGCCAGGCGCCGGGCACGCTGCTGGCGCTTGATCCGGACACGGTCACCCGGGTGACGCTCACCCTGCCCGGCCAACCGCCCGAGACTTACCGCCGCCACGACGGTCATTGGTGGCAGGCCAATGGACGGCGTGCCGACGACGGCCGCCTGCAGGAACTGACCGGGATCGCGCAGGCGCCGGTGATCGGCTGGCGGCCCGCCGCGGACTTCGACGCCGCCAAGATCGGCCTGGCGCCGCCAGTCGCGCAACTGAAGCTCGACGACCAGTCGCTGGATTTCGGCACTACCGCCGTCACCGGTCCGTTGCGTTACGTGCGCGTGGGCGCGCGCATCGCGCTGGTGCCGTTGCGCTACACGCCGCGCCCGGCCGCGCAGGACGCCGAACGGATCCATTGACGCGACAATGCGCGGGATGCGCTTCAGTCCCCGGCACCGTGAACGCCGCCGGCGCTTGTGGCGCGCGCCGCCGGTCCCATATCGGACGGGTTGAATCTTCTCCGAAGGAGCTCGCGATGAGCCAGCAGGTGATGGGTGTGTTCGGCATGGGCGTGATGGGCCGCAGCCTGGCGCTGAACATCGAAAGCCGCGGCCATGCGGTCTCGGTCTACGACCACGATCCCGCCTTCACCGACCAGGCCATGGCGGCGCACCCGGATCGCCGGCTGGTGCCGTTCCACGAACTGCCCGCCTTCATCGCCTCGCTGGAACGCCCGCGGCGCATCCTGCTGATGATCAAGGCCGGCCCGCCGGTCGATGCCATGCTGGAGGCGATGAAGCCGCTGCTGGAGCCGGGCGACATCGTGATCGACGGCGGCAACAGCTACTACCGCGACACCATCCGCCGCGAGCAGGCGATGCAGGCGGCCGGCCTGAACTTCATCGGCTGCGGCATTTCCGGCGGCGAGGAAGGCGCGCTGCACGGGCCCTCGATCATGCCCGGCGGTCCGCGCGAGGCCTACGCCAAGGTCGAGCCGATCCTCACCGAGATCGCCGCGCGCGCCCCCGACGGTACACCCTGCGTGGCCTGGATGGGCCCCAACGGCGCCGGCCACTACGTGAAGATGGTGCACAACGGCATCGAGTACGGCGACATGCAACTGATCGCCGAGAGCTACGCCGTGCTGCGCCACGTGCTGGGCCTGTCCAACGCCGAACTGGCGCAGGTCTATGCGGACTGGAACCAGGGCGAGCTCGACAGCTACCTGATCGGGATCACCTCGCACATCTTCACCCGCAAGGATCCGGACAGCGGCAACGACCTGGTCGACATGATCCTCGACCGTGCCGGCCAGAAGGGCACCGGCCAGTGGACCTGCCAGGACGCGCTGGAGATGCGCGTGCCGCTGCCGCTGATCACCGAGGCGGTGTTCGCGCGCGGACTCTCCGCGCAGAAGGACGAGCGCGTCGCCGCCAGCCGCGTACTCGAGGGCCCGACCGCCGCCTTCGCCGGCGATCGCGCGGCCTTCGCCGAAGCGGTGCGCCGCGCGTTGTACCTGGGCAAGCTGATCTCCTACGCGCAGGGCTTCGCGCAACTGCGCGCCGCCTCGCAGGTGCACGACTGGGACCTGGACTACGCCACCATCGCCAGCATCTTCCGCGCCGGCTGCATCATCCGCGCGGGCTTCCTGGAGCGGATCATGGAGGCCTACACGCGCGACCCGGGACTGACCAACCTGATGCTCGACCCCTACTTCGCCGACGTCGCCGGCCGCTACCAGCAGGCCCTGCGCGACGTGGTCGCCACGGCGGTGACCTGCGGCGTGGCCACGCCCTGCCTGTCCTCGGCCATCGCCTGGTTCGACGGCTACCGCAGCGAACACCTGCCGGCCAACCTGCTGCAGGCGCAGCGGGATTATTTCGGCGCGCACACGTTCGAGCGGGTCGACCGGCCGGGCACTTTCCACGTCGAATGGGAAGGTTGAGGCCGCTCGTTCATGCCTGAACTGCCCGAGGTCGAAACCACCCGCCGCGGCATCGCTCCTTACGTCGAAGGCCGCCGCGTCGACGCGGTGATCCTGCGTCGCCCCGACCTGCGCTGGCCGATCCCGCGCGAAGTGGGCGAGCTGCTGCCGGGCCAGCGCATCGACGCGGTCGAGCGCCGCGCCAAGTACCTGCTGCTGCACACCCGCGCCGGCAGCGCGCTGATGCACCTGGGGATGAGCGGCATGCTGCGCGTGCTGCCGCCGGATGCACCGCTGGGCGCGCACGACCACGTCGACATCGCGCTGGCCGCCGAAGCCAACCGCCCCGCCCGCGTGTTGCGCTTCACCGACCCGCGCCGTTTCGGCTGCCTGCTCTGGCAACCGCCGGGCGAAACCCACGAACTGCTTGCCGCGCTCGGCCCTGAGCCGCTCACCGACGCCTTCGACGGCGACCTGCTGTGGCGTCTCTCGCGTGGCCGCAGCGCCGCGGTGAAGCTGTTCCTGATGGACAACACAGTGGTGGTCGGCGTGGGCAACATCTACGCCAGCGAAGCGCTGTTCGCCGCCGGGATCGACCCGCGCCGTGCCGCCGGCAAGGTCTCGCGCGAGCGCTATGCGCGGCTCGCCACGGAGATCAAGCGCATCCTCGCCTGGGCGATCGAGCGCGGCGGCACCACGCTGCGCGACTTCCTCAACCCGGACGGCGCGCCGGGCTACTTCTTCCGCGAGCTCAACGTCTACGGCCGCGCCGGCGAACCGTGCCGGGTGTGCGGCGCGCCGATCCGCCAGGTCACGCTCGGCCAGCGCTCGACCTTCTGGTGTCCGCGCTGCCAGCGCTGAACCGTAGGGTGGGCTTCAGCCCGCCCTACACTGGCCAGTCGAACGCGATGTGGGTGTTGTTGAAGCGCGGGTCATCGAGGCTGCCGCCCACATGGGCGACCAGCTCGCCGGGCACGCCCTCGACTCCCAGCGGCTGGCCATCGACGAAGCGCGCGCCCAGTGCCGCCAGCTCGACCAGCCGCTCGCACAACTGGCCGGCCCGGTCGGCCTGGCCATCCGGCACGCGGCGGAAGCTCAGGTCCGGCCGGCCGAACTTGCGCAGGCCGCGCGTGTGCACGTGCGAGCGGCCTTCCTCGTCGTCCTCGTTGCGCAGGATCAGCACGTGGTTGCGCGGCGGCGCGCCGCCAGCCACCAGGTAGTGCCGGCGCCACGCATCGGCGTCGAACAGGGTCAGGATCTGCGGATCGAGGATCGCGCTGCCGCCCACGTCCAGCAGGCCGGCAAGCACGCCGAGCGTGTCGCGCAGGTAGTCGAGGCTGTCGCGATCGGCAAGTTCGCCGCGCACCACCAGCACGTCGGGCGCGGCGCGCGCCCGGTCGAAGGCCTCCGGCGCATCCTCTTTCAGCAGCTCGCCCAGCGCACCCTTGAGCGGATAACCCTCCCAGCCGCGCAGCGCGTTGTGCGCGAAGCGCTGCAGTTCGATGCCCTCGGGCAGGCCGCGGCTGGCATAGCGCGCGGCCGGGATCGCCAGGTCGTCGGCGAAGCGGCCGAAGACGTAGAAGTACAGCACGATGGTTTCGTCGCTCGGCTGCCAGTACGGGCGGGGCCAGGCTTCCGGGGTGGCGGTCATGCAGGCGTCCTTGGGATGCGATTGGAAAGCGCCAAGCCGCGCCGTTTCCCGGCACCGGCCGGAACAACGTCAGCGCTTGTCGTCGAGCGGCAGCACGCTCTGCTGCAATTCGATGCGGCCGCGGCCTTCGGTGATGTGCTTGAACTCGGCGCGGCTCACCGAGACATAGCGGTCGTTGCCGCCGATCTCAACCTGCGGGCCTTCGGTCACCGCGCGGCTCTGTTCGTCCACGCGCACCACCATGGTCGCCTTGCGGCCGGTGTGGCAGATGGTCTTGATCTCTTCCAGGTTGTCCGCCCAGGCCAGCAGGTAGCGGCTGCCCTCGAACAGCTCGCCGCGGAAGTCGGTGCGCAGGCCATAGGCCAGCACCGGGATGTTGAGCCGGTCGACCACGTCGGACAGTTGCCAGACCTGCGCCTTGGAAAGGAACTGCGCCTCGTCGACGAACACGCAGTGCAGAGCACCGCGGTCGGCGATGTCCTGCTCCACCAGGGCGAGCAGGTCCTCGCCGGCGCCAAAGCGGCGCGCGTTGGCCTTCAATCCGATGCGCGAGGCGACCACGCCCTCGCCGTAGCGGTTGTCCAGCGCCGGCGTCAGGATCAGCGTGCGCATGCCGCGCTCGTGGTAGTTGTACGCGCTCTGCAGCAGCGTGGTGGTCTTGCCGGCATTCATTGCCGAGTAATAGAAGTAGAACTTGGCCATGAGGCGGCGAGGCCGGTCAGCGGAAACGGCGCATTGTAGGGTGCGCGCCTAGTCCGCGCGCGCCTGCGCCAGACGGTAGCGATGGCCGGCCCACCATTGGCGCAGGTTGCGCAGCACCATCACGCCGTAGACCAGCTTGAACAGACGCAGCCGGCGCAGCACCGGCGGCGGGTCGTAGAGGTCGCCGGCGAGCATCGAGATCACGCCCTGCTCCAGCTGCCAGGTGTTGCGTGGCGAGGCGAACATGCTGCGCATCACCGGTTCGTTGAAGCGGTGGATGAAGAAGGCGAATCGCGCCATGCCATCGCGCAGGCGCTTCTCCAGCGCACGCTGCAGCGCCGCCTCGCGCGCGGGCTCGCGCAGCGCGCCGTCGATCACCTCGACCGCGCGCTCGGCCGCATCCATCGCCAGGAACACGCCGGAGGAGAACACCGGGTCGAGGAAGGCGAATGCATCGCCGACGAGAATCCAGCCGGGCCCCGCCATCTCCTTGGCGTCGTAGGAATAGTTGCCGGCCGCGCGCACCTCGTCGATCAGCTCGGCGCCCTCCAGCCGCTGCCACAGCGCCGCATTCTGCCGGAGCGTGTCGAGCAGGAATTCGCGCGTGTCGCCGCGACGGCGCTTCAGGTACTCCGGCCAGCACACCGCGCCCACGCTCATGCTGCCGTCGGGCAGCGGGATCATCCACATCCAGCCGTGCTCGAAGCGGTAGATGCTGACGTTGCCGGCGTCCTCGCCCGGGCGGCGTGCGGCGTTGCGAAAACGGCTGAACAGCGCTGCGCTCTGGTGCTGGCGATTCCTGCGCTTGAGCTTCTTCCTGGTCGACAGGAACGCGTCGCGGCCGCTGGCATCGACCAGGTAGCGCGCCTCGATGGCGTGGCGCGTGCCGTCGTCGGTCATCACCACGAGGCGCGTCTGCCGCGGCCCGAGCTGCTCAATGGACACCACCTGCTGCCCCTCGCGCGCGTCGGCACCGCATGCGCGCGCGTGCTCGTAGAGCATCTTGTCGAAATCCTGCCGCCACACCTGGTAGCTGTGCGGCGGGCTGTCGCCGAGCGCGCGGGCGAACGAATAGACGTTGTAGCCGCGCTCGTTGGCCGCCTCGAAATCGGCGCCGGCCTTGAACACGCCCATCGCGTGCACCTTGTCCAGCACGCCCAGGCGCTCGAGCACCGGCAGGTTCATCGGCAGCAGCGATTCGCCTATGTGGAAACGCGGATGGCGCTCCTTTTCCAGCGCGATCACCTTGTATCCGCGCCGCGCCAGCAAGGCCGCCGCGGTGCTGCCGGCCGGACCGCCGCCGATCACCGCCACGTCGCATTGCTCGATTGCCGCCTGCTGCTCCATCCGTCCACCCCCGGCGTTGCCACCGGCCGATTATGGCCGATGCGCCGCAGGGCGAAAGGGGGCGCTCTGCTACCATCGGCCTCCGTCTGAACCGCCCCCCGCTCCATGCTCAATCCGCAACAACTGGCCGCCGTCGAACACTGCGACAGCCCGCTGCTGGTGCTGGCCGGCGCCGGTTCCGGCAAGACCAGCGTGATCACCCAGAAGATCGCCCATCTGATCCAGCGGCGAAAGCTCGCCGCGTCGAAGATCGCCGCGATCACCTTCACCAACAAGGCCGCCCGCGAGATGCGCGAGCGCGTGGGCAAGCTGGTCAGCAGCGAGGACGCCGCGGCGCTGACCGTCTGCACCTTCCACGCGCTGGGTCTTAAGTTCCTGCAGGTCGAGCACGCACGCGCCCGGCTGCGCCGTGGTTTCTCGGTGCTGGACGCGGACGACAGCGAGGGCATCGTCAAGGAGCTGGCGCCCAAGGGCGTCAAGCCGGACGTGCTGTTCGGCATCCGCAACCTGTTGAGCCGCGCCAAGAACGCCGGCCTCTCGCCGGAGGAGGCGCTGGCCGCCGCGCGCGCGCCGCGCGAGCTCGAGGCGGCGACGATCTACCAGATGTACCAGCAGCGCCTGGCCGCCTTCAACGCGGTGGACTTCGACGACCTGATCCGCCTGCCGCTGCGCATCCTGGAGTCGGACGAGGAGTGCCGCGACGCCTGGCGCGATCGCCTGCGCTACCTGTTGGTGGACGAATACCAGGACACCAACGACGCGCAGTACCGGCTGCTTAAAAGCCTGGCCGGCGAGCGCGGCCGCATCACCTGCGTGGGCGACGACGACCAGTCGATCTACGCCTGGCGCGGCGCCAATCCGGAGAACATCGACCAGCTCGGCCGCGACTGGCCGAACCTGCGCGTGATCAAGCTGGAGCAGAACTACCGTTGCGGCAAGCGCATCCTGCGCGCGGCCAACCAGCTGATCGCCAACAACCCGCACCTGCACGAGAAGAAGCTCTGGAGCGAGCACCCCGAAGGCGCGCCGATCCGCGTGCTCGAGTGCAAGGAGGCCGAGCACGAGGCCGAGAAAGTGGCCGCCATCGCCACCACGCTTGCCGAGAAGCACAAGGCGCGCTGGCACGACATCGCCATCCTCTACCGCGGCAACTTCCAGGCGCGTCCGCTGGAGAAGGCGTTGCGGCTGGCGCGCATTCCCTACCACCTCACCGGCGCCTTGAGTTTTCTCGACCGCGCCGAGGTGAAGGACCTGCTCTGCTACCTGCGCCTGCTGACCAACCCCAGCGACGACGCGGCGTTCCTGCGCGTGGTCAACGTGCCCAAACGCGAGGTCGGCGCCACCACGCTGGAGAAGCTCGGCCAGCTCGCCCAGTCGAAGCATTGCTCGCTGCTGGAAGCAACCCGCAGCGATGTCGTCCTGCGCCAGCTCACGCCCCGCCCGGCCGCCGCGCTGGCCGGCTTCGCCGAGCTGCTCGACGAACTGCGCAGCGTCTCGCTGCACGAGAGCGCGGCCGACCTGGTCGAGCGCATCCTCAAGCGCACCGGCTACGCCGCGCACCTGGCCGCCAGCACGCCCGACGCGAGCTTGCGCGACCGCCGCCTGGCCAACCTGCAGGAACTGTGCGACTGGTTCCGCGCCATGCAGAAGGGCAACAGCGCCGGCGACCTGGCCGCGCAACTCGCCCTGCTCAGCCACGCCGACCGCGACGAACCCGGCAACGCCGTACGTATGATGACCCTGCACGCGGCCAAGGGCCTGGAGTTCCGCTTCGTCTTCATCGTCGGCTGCGAGGAAGGCACGCTGCCGCACGAGGGCGCCATCGACGAGGGGCGCATCGACGAGGAGCGGCGCCTGATGTACGTGGGCATCACCCGCGCCAAGGAACTGCTCACGTTGTCCTGGTCGGCGCGCACCAAGCGCTACGGCGAGGTGCACAGCAACCAGCCCAGCCGCTTCCTGCACGAGCTGCCGCAGGCCGACCTGCACTGGCAGGGCAAGGACCCGGAAGCGGACAAGGAAGTGGTGCGCGAGACGGCCGAGTCGCACATGGCGAAGATCAAGGCGATGCTCGCCGGCGGTTGACGCCGGCGACCGGCGGCGTCAGCGCCAGCCGTTGACGAAGGCGGTGATGACGATGGCGTTGGTGAAGTCGATCAGGAACGCGCCGACGATCGGCGCGACCAGGAAGGCGCGCGGCGCCGGGCCATAGCGCTCGGTCAGCGAACCCATCACCGCCACGGCATTGGCCGTGGTGCCCAGCATGAAGCCGGCGAAACCACCGGCCATCACCGCCGCGTCGTAGTCGCGCCCCATCAGCCGCAGCAGCGGCCAGGCGCAGAAGCCCGCCACCAGCACGGTCTGCACGGCCAGCCCGGCCAGCAGCGGCAGCGCCAGCCCGGCCAGGTCCCACAGGTGCAGGTTCATCAGCGCGACCACCAGGAACAGCGAGAGCGAGGCGTTGCCCACGATCTCGATGGTGCGCGCCGACAGGCCGAACCAGCCGCTGCGGTCGTCGACGTTGCGGATCAGCGCGCCCACCAGCATGGCGCCGATGTAGCTGGGCAGGGTCACGCCCAGCGCGCCGATGCCGTCGCTGATCCATGCACCCAGGCCCATCGCCAGCAGCACGAGCACGAAGCTGCGCAGCCCGGCGAAGGCCTGCGCCTCGGCGCTGCCGGCGCCCGCCGCTGCGACCGTCGCCGGTGGCGTATCAGCCGCCGTATCCGGCGTGTGCGGCGCGCGCAACCGGTAGCGTTCGATCAGCAGCGTGGCCAGCGGTGCGCCGATTACCGAACCGCAGATGATGCCGGCCATCGCATTGGCCAGCGCCACGCTCGGCGCGCCGTGCACGCCGGCCTCGGTGAACAGCGGCGCGAAGGCCAACCCGGTAGCCGGACCGCCGGTGAGGGTGACCGAACCGGTGAGCACGCCGAACAACGGCGGCAGCCCGAACACTTTGGCCAGGGCCACGCCGACCACGTTCTGCACCACCGCGAGCACGGTGGCGAGGACGAGGAACAGCACGATCTGGCGCCCGCCCACCTTGAGCAGGCTCGCGCTGGCGTTGAAACCGATGCTGGTGAAGAAGGCGATCATCAGCGGCTGCTGCAGCGCGATGTCGAACGCGACCGGATGCACGCCCCACTGGCGGCAGGCGAGCATCGCCAGCGCCACCAGCAGACCGCCGATCACCGGCGCCGGGATGCTGAAGCGGCCGAGCAGCGGCACCCGCCGGCGGATCGCGTAGCCGGCGAGCAGAAACACGCCGCCGCAGGCCACCGTCTGGACCGCGTCGAGCGTCAGCATGCGGGCGCGCGCGCAGGCATGCTCATCCGCCCCAGAAGGCCGGCGCCGGCGGCTGCAGCAGGCCGTCGCGCAGGCGGACGCCGCCGGGATAGTCGTGCTGCAGCCAGAACGGGCCGTCCAGGTCGACGAACTCGGCCTCCCGCGCGATCTCCAGCGCCGGCGTGATGCCCAGCGACGAACACACCATGCAACCCACCATGATCCGGAACCCGTCGGCGCGCGCGGCGCGCAGCAGGCGCCAGGCTTCGGTCAGGCCGCCGGTCTTGTCAAGCTTGATGTTGATCGCCTGGTAGCGCTCGCGCAGGCGCGGCAGGTCCTGCGTCACGTGGCAGGCCTCGTCGGCGCAGATCGGCACGCGGCTGGCGAAGCCGACCAGGTCATCGTCGGCGCCGGCCGGCAGCGGCTGCTCCAGCAGGTCCACCCGCGCGCGCTCGAGCGCCGGCTGCATGTCGCGCAGCAGGGCGATGTCCCAGCTCTCGTTGGGGTCGACGATCAGGCGCGCGTCCGGCGCGGCCTGGCGCACCGCATCGATGCGCGCCGCCGGCTGCTCCGCGTCGACCTTGATCTTGATCAGTCCGCTGCCGAGACGCGCAGCCGCCTCACCCATGCGCTGCGGCGTGTCGATCCCGAGGGTGATCGCGCTGACCAGGGTGGCATGCGGCGGGCGCGCCAGCCGTGCCCACACTGGCACCGCGCTGAGCTGCGATTCCAGGTCCCACAGCGCCGCGTCCAGCGCGTTGCGCGCGGCGCCGGGCGGCAGCCGCAACTGCAGCTCGTCGCGGCCCATGCCGGCGGCGAGTTCGGCGCGCAGCGCCTGCATCTGTTCGAGCACCGAGTCGACCGATTCGCCGTAGCGCGCGTAGGGCACCGCCTCGCCGCGCCCGGTTTTGTCGCCCTGGCGCAATTCCACCGTCACCACCTCGGCCACGTGCTTGACGCCGCGCGAGATGCGGAACGGGGCCACCAGCGGAAAACTGCGTTGGAAGACGCTCAGTTCGCGAAGCATGCGAGCAGCTTGTCCACGATGGATTCCACGCCCATGCGCACCGGGTCCTCGCACGGCAGGCCGAGTTCGTCGCCGATGCGCCGGCACAGCGCCACGGCCTCGGCCTCCGGCATGCCGGAGGTGTTGAGCGCGACGCCGACCGCCCTGACCGCCGGATTGGTCAGCCGCGCGGCGGCCAGGTTGGCCTCCAGGCACGCCTTCGGGTCCGGTATCGGGTAGCCGGGCAGGCCGCGCACGTGGCGGCGGGTGGGTTCGTGGCACAGCACCAGGGCGTCGGGCTGCGCGCCGTGCAGCAGGCCGAGCGAGACGCCCGCATAGGAGGGATGGAACAGCGAGCCCTGCCCTTCGATGAGGTCCCAGCCGCCGTCGTCGCGGGCGGGCGAGATCCATTCCACCGCGCCGGAGATGAAGTCGGCGACCACCGCGTCGACCGGCGCGCCGGCATTGGCGATGAAGATGCCGGTCTGGCCGGTCGCGCGGAAGTCCGCCGCGCAGCCGCGCCTTCGCATCGCGCGCTCCAGCGCGAGCGTGGTGTACATCTTGCCGACCGAACAATCGGTGCCGACGGTGAGCAGGCGCCGGCCGGCGCGCGGGCGGCCGTTGCCGACCGGGATGCCCGGCGCCGGGTCGCGCGCGTCGAACAGCGCGCGGCCGTTGCGTCGCGCGGCCGCCACGATGTCCGGATGGCTGCGCAGCTTCTGGTGCAGTCCGGCCGCCACGTTGAGGCCGGCGTCCAGCGCGGCGATCGCGTCGGCGACGATCTCCGCCGCCATCGTGCCGCCGGCGTTGGCGGTGCCGATCAGCATGGTGTCGGCGCCGTGCGCCCTGGCCTCGGCCATGCCCATGTCGGGCAGGCCCAGGGTGGTCTTGCAGTCAGGATGGCGGTACTGGCCCACGCACCATTCCGGGCGCCAGTAGGCCACGCCCCTGGCCGTCTTGATCGCCAGTTCGTCGGCCGGATTGCCCAGGTACAGCAGGTAGGGCGGGCCCCAGTGGCCGGACGCCGCCGCATCGGCAGGGAGGGACATGCAGGATGACTCCATATGGCGGCCGCGCCGCCGGGCAGGATCGGGGAGCCGCGCCGGCAGCCACGGGGTCGCCGGCGGGGGTGTTTCGGTGTCGGCGGGTCGTCTGTGACGGCCCGCGGGATGGTCAGTGGATGGTCTCGACCTTGCCCAGGCCGCTGGGGTTGCGCGGGTCGCTGGCGGCGGTCTTGGTGCCGGTCTTTTTGTCCCAGACCACCACGTTCATGTTGCCCCAGCTGTCGTCCTGGTTGAGCTCGTAGCCCATCGCCTTCAGCTTGGCCAGCACGTCCGCGGGGATGTCGCTGCCCTTCTCGATGTCGATGCGGTCGGGCATGAACTGGTGGTGGATGCGCTTCTGCGCGGTGATCTCGCTGGCGCTCTTGCCGTCGATGAAGGCGAGGATGGCGCCGAACACCTGGGTGATGATGGTCGAGCCGCCGGGCGAGCCGATCACGGCGAGGCGGTCCTTGCCGATGACGAAGCTCGGCGTCATCGAGGAGAGCATCCGCTTGCCGCCGACCGGCGCGTTGGCCGAGCCGCCGAGCAGGCCGAAGGCATTGGGCTTGCCGGGAACCAGCGCGAAGTCGTCCATCTCGTTGTTGAGCAGGATGCCGGTGCCGCCGGCGACGAAGCTGGAGCCCAGCGTGGTGTTGACCGTGGCGGTCATCGAAACCATGTTGCCGTCGGCGTCGACGATCGAGTAGTGCGTGGTGTGCATGCCCGGCGGGTTCACGCTCACCGACGGCAGCCAGGCGGACTTGGTGGCCTGCTCGGGCAGGATGCTCTGGCGCAGGCCGTCGGCGTAGTACGGCGAGAGCAGCATGTCCATCGGGATCTTCACGAAGTCCGGGTCGCCCAGGTATTCGTTGTGGTCGCGGAAGGCGCGGCGCATCGCCTCGACCAGCCAGTGGATGCGGTGTGCCTGGTCAAGCCTGGAGAGGTCGACCGGCGCCAGGATGTTGAGCATCTCGGCCACCGCCACGCCGCCGGAAGACGGCGGCGGCGCCGTCACCACCTTGTAGCCGGCGTAGTCCAGCGTGATCGGCGTGCGTTCCCTGGCGCGGTAGCTCGCCAGATCCTGCAGCGTCCAGGTGCCGCCGGCGGCGTGCACCGCGCGCACCAGCTCCCTCGCCACCGCGCCCTTGTAGAAGCCGTCCGCGCCTTTCGCCGCCAGCGCCTGCAGCGTGCGTGCCTGGTTCGGATCGCGGAACAGGCCGTCGGCCGTCGGCAGCTTGCCGTCCGGCATGAACTTGGCGGACGAGGCCGGCCAGCGGCGCAGCACTTCGGCCTTGTGCCCGATCGAGCGAACCAGCGCGCCGCTGGGATGGAAGCCCTGCTCGGCGATCCGGATCGCCGGCTGCAGCGCCACCGACAGCGGCAGCTTGCCGTACTTGCCGGACATGTAGGCCACGCCCGCGGGGAAGCCGGGGATGCCGGCGGCGAGCGGGCCGTTGAGCGAGGTGTCGCGGTTGGGCGTGCCGTCGGGCTTGAGGTAGTCCTTCGAGTCGACCGCTTGCGGCGCCATCTCGCGCGCGTCGATGAAAGTGTCCTTGCCGGTGGCCGCGTCGTGGATCAACGCGAGGAAGCCGCCGCCCATGCCGGAGGCTTCCGGCTGCACCACCGACAATGTGGTGCCCACGGCGATCGCCGCGTCGACCGCGTTGCCGCCGCGGGCGAGCGTCTCGAAGCCGGCCTGGGTGGCCAGCGCGTTGGCGCTGGCGATCGCGGCGGTGCGCTGGCGGACCGCGTCCTGCGCGCTGGCGAGCGAGCCCGATGCCAGCAGCGCCACCGCGAGCAGCGCGCCGCACCACCGCGGGATGCCGTTGCGGGAAGTGGGCGGCGCAGGGAGCCGCAGAGCGCGTGGATCGATCATGCTTTCGTCCTCCGGGGAGTGGGCGGGAGCTTAGCCAGCGGCAGCGGCGGGCCACCAATGAAAAGACCGGCGCGATGCATAACCGGCGGTTGTGCCCGCGCCGGCCGGCTTACCAGTGGTAGGTGACCTTGCCGTACACGAAGGCGCCCTGGAAACCGAACGGCGAGCTCGACGAATACGGGAACACGCCGTTCTGGTCGCTATCCTCGCGCGTCCGGGCAGGGTAGGTGTCGAACACGTTGTCGCCGCCGACGGTGAAGGTCCAGTTGTCGCGGTCGTAGCTCAGCGCCAGGTCGAACAGCCACTTGTGCGGGTACACCTGGTCGTCCAGGTAGCTGGTGGAGCCGTAGCTGGTGATGCGGCCGTAGCGGGTGGCGCTGCCGGTCAGCGTCCAGTGGCCGTTGTTGTAGGTCTCGGTGAGGATCACCTTGCTGCGCGGCGCGGTGTCGGCCAGCAGGCCCTTGGTGGCGCTGCGGTTGAGGCGCACGAAGATCGCTCCGAGCGCGTCGAGCACCGGCGGGTTGGGCCGGATGTCGGTGACCTTGTTCTTGTTGTAGGTGGCGGCCAGCGTGGAGGTGAGCGAGGCGCCGCCGGCGAAGTCGTTGCGGAAGCTGGAGACCACGTCCACGCCCTGGCTGCGCACGTCGCCGGCGTTGGTGAAGTAGGCGATGCCGCTGTACTGCAGGTTGGTGATGCCGTTGGCGGCCAGGTAGTCGCGCACTGCGGGGGTCGAGGTGGAGATCGAACTGGACAGCGCGATGCGGTTGCGCACCGTGATCTGGTACAGGTCCACGCTCAGGTTGAACGCGTCGTTCGGGTTCCACACCATGCCGAAGGTGTAGTTGCGCGACTTCTCCGGCTTGAGCGGTTCGCTGCCGAGCAGTTGCGCGATCGGGTTGTCCACCGGCACCAGGCCGCGCAGGTAGATGCCAGGCGGCAGGCCCAGCGAGTTGCCGGCGCCGAACGAGGCCGAAGTGGTTTCCGAGTAATGCTGCTGGCCCAGGGTGGGCGCGCGGAAGCCGGTCGAGGCGCTGCCGCGCAGCGCGAAGGTGTCGGTGAAGTCGTAGCGCAGCGACAGCGCGCCGGAGGTGGTGGTGCCGAAGTCGGAGTAGTCCTCGTGGCGGCCCGCCAGCGAGGCGCCGAGCTTGTCGGTGAGATTGGTCTCCAGCTGCACGTACTCGGCCAGGTCGTGCCGCGCCACCGACATCGCATCCTGCGGGCCCCAGCCGGCGAAGCCCTGGGCGCCACCGCGCACGCCCGAGTCGCCCACGTAGTACGAACCCAGCTCGCCCGCCTCGACCTTGTAGGCCTGGCGCAGCCATTGCGTGCCGAAGGAGACGGTCACCGGGTTGGGCAGCCAGCCGACCGCCATCTCCTTGGAGATGTCGACGTCGAAGGTCTGCTGCGTGGCGGTCAGCGTGCCGTCGTGGAAGCCGGTCGGGCTGCTGCCGAAATCGTTCAGCATCGCGTAGTTGGTGGTGTTGAGCGTGCTGTAGAAGACGCGGTTGCCACCGTAGTTGCCGCTGATGTCCCAGTGCCAGCCGCCGGCCTCGCCGCGCAGGCCGGCCACCAGCGAGCGGTCGATCGAGACGCCGTGCTCCTTGGGCAGGAAGCCGTCCGGGTAGACCAGCCCGATCAGGTCGTTGTTCGGGCTCGGCGTATTGGTGCCGTAGCGGAAGAAGCCGCGCGGCTCGCCGACGCGGCGCCCGTAGTGGCCGAAGGCGTAGAACTGCACGCTCGGCGTGAGGTTGTACTCGGTGTTGAGCAGCACGTTCTGGTTCTTGAACGACACCACGCCGTACTGGAACTTCCTTCCCAGCTCGGTGAAGCCGGGGCGGCGATCCACGCCCGCGCGGTTGGTCGGGCTCTGGTTGCTCTTTTCCACCGCCAGCCGCATCCAGCCCCTGTCGCCGCCGAGTGGGAAGCCGAAGCTGCTCGAGCCCTGCCACTGGCGACCGTCGCCGGCGGTGTACTCGCCGCCGCTCAGTTGCACCTGGCCGTGCTCGGCGTCCTTCTTCAGGATGATGTTGATCACGCCGGCCAGCGCGTCGGAGCCGTACTGCGCCGAGGCGCCATCGCGCAGCACCTCGACGTGGTCGATGGCCGACATCGGGATCGTGTTGAGGTCGATGCCCTGCGAGCCCTGGCCGATCTGGCCGAGGCTGAGCAGCAACGCGCCGGAGTGCCAGCGCTTGCCGTTGACCAGCACCAGCACCTGGTCCGGCGACAGACCGCGCAACTGGAACGGACGCTGGAACGCGAAGGTGTCCGAGGCGGGCGCGAACGGGAAGTTGAGCGAAGGTACCGAGCGCGCCAGCGCCTGCGGCAGGTCGATCGTGCCGGTCTGCTTGAGCACGTCGGCGGAAATCACGTCGATCGGCGTCAGCGAGGAGCTTTCCGTGCGGTTGCCGGCGCGGGTGCCGGTCACCACCACGGTCTGCAGATTCTTCGCCTTCGGCTTCGCCTGCGTGCCGGCGTCGGACGTGGCGGACGGCTGGGCGTCCTGCGCCGAAGCGGCGGTGGAGAGTGCGAGGAGTACCGCGGTAGCCAGCAATGCAGGTGCGATCCGGCCGAGACGCTTGCTCATGAACGTTCCCCCGAACAGTTGACCCCAGAAGACGCCGCCGGCCGGAATGGTCACGTGCCTTGCAGCGATGGACGGGTGCGTGCCCCGGACCCGAGGATAGGCACGGCCGCGCGCGTGCCACCAATGAAAAGACGGGCACGTTGCATAACCCCAAGTTGTGGCTGCCGCGCCTGGCGGCGCCGGGGAAAACGCAGACTCAGGCCGGCGCCAGCACCTGCTCGGCGAGCTGGCGCACCTGGTCCAGGAAGTGGCGCTGCACGGGGTTCAGCGGGCTGTCCAGCCGGTAGACCGCGTACAGCACGATCTCCACCTGCAGCTTCAACGGCCGCTTCTGCACCGTCCTGGCGGCCTCCAGCGACGCGGTGAACGGATCGACCAGCGCCAGCCCCTCGCCCTGCGCGGCGAGCGCCAGCGCGAGCTGGTAGGTCTGCACCCACACCGAGGTGCGCGGCGGCGGTTCCACCTGGCTGAGGTGGCCCTGCAGCAGGCGGCCCAGCGCATCCTGCACGGCGATGCCGATCATCGGCTGGCCGGCCAGCTCGGCCACCGGCAGCGGCAACGACAGTTCGTGCTCCGGCCACCAGCCCGGCGGCGCGATCACCATCACGCGTCCGCGGCACAGCGCTTCCTGGCGCAGGCCCGGATGGCAGGCCTCCTGCAGCGTGAGGCCCAGGTCGGTCTCGTGCAGCATCAGCGACTGGCACATCTGCGCCGAGTGCTGGGTGAACAGTTCCGTGGTGGTGCCGGGGAAAGCCTTGCGCAGCGAGGTGATCGCATCGGGCACCAGCGCCTGCGCCAGCGTCGGCGTGCAGGTCACCCGCAGCGGATGGCTGGCCGAGCGGCCGATGTTCGCGGTCAGGCGCTGCAGGTCGTCGAGGTCCTGCACGATCTTCTCGACGCGGTGGCGCAATAGCCGCGCCTCCGGCGTCAACTGCAACCGCCCGCGCACGCGGTTGAACAGCGCGAAGCCGAGCTGGTGCTCGGCATGCTGCAACGCCTTGCTGGCCGCCGGCTGCGAGATGTTGAGCAGGTCCGCCGCACCGGTCAGGCTGCCGGTGGTGAGCACGGCATGGAACAGTTCGATGTGGCGCAGACGCATCGCGGACCCACCCCTTCTCGGATGCCTTCGCCGATTCTACGCAGGCATCGCCGGCGCTGTCTGCGCCGGCCTCAAAGCAGCTCCTCGCCCTCCAGCTCGCTCTTGAGGTAGGCGTAGTAGATCGGCGCGGCAACCAGACCGGACAGGCCGAAGGCCGCCTCCATCACCAGCATCGCGATCAGCAGCTCCCACGCGCGCGAGCGGATCTGCGTGCCGACGATGCGCGCGTTGAGGAAGTACTCCAGCTTGTGGATCAGGATCAGGAAGACCAGCGCGGCCACGCCCACGCCCAGCGAGACGGACAGGCCGGCGATGGTCACCGCGGTGTTGGAGATCAGGTTGCCGATCACCGGCAGCAAGCCCACCACGAAGGTCACCACCACCAGCGTCTTGGCCAGCGGCACGTGGATGCCCAGCGCCGGCAGCACGCCGAGCAGGAAGATCGCGGTGAACGCGGTGTTGATCAGCGAGACCTTGATCTGCGCGAACACGATGTTGTGGAACGCATCGGCCAGCCGGTGGCAGCGCTGGCCCAGCGCCGTCGCGAGCGGGCCGACCAGGTGCGCCGGGCGCGCGCTGTGGCTCAGCGCCACGATGGCACCCAGCACCAGGCCGATGATGATGTGGGCGAAGCCGCGTGCGGTGTCCTTGCCGGCCAGTTGCAGGCTGGAGGCATGCTTGCGGGTCAGTTCGGCGGCCATCACGCGCAGTTCGTCCACGCTGTCCGGAAGCCAGCCGACCCAGCTTGCCGGCAGCTGCTCGCGCGCCTTCTGCACCAGCGGCATCAACTGCTTGTCCCACAGGTCCTGCGGGTTGCCGATCTCGCTGCGGAAGAAGCTGATCGCGCCCAGCGCCAGCAGGATCAGCAAGGCCACCACCACCGCGCCCAGCAGCGCCACCACCACCACACGGGCGCGCGGGCCGGACAGGCGCCGCTCCAGCAGCGGGCTGATCGTCTGCACCAGCTCGTACACCAGCAGACCGGCCAGCAACGCCGAGAGCAGGTGCAGCTTCATCACCAGCAGCAGCGCGAGGCCGGCCAGCACGTAGCTGGCCATGCGGATCGCGCGCGCGGGTTCGCGCAGCGGGGAAGGGTTGGGAGCCATGCACGGCGTTTGAGGGGGAGGGGCGCCCAGTCTCGCAGCAGCCCGCACCGGCTGCCAGCACGGCACGCTGGCGTACACTGGCCGGCCGTCCGGTACACGAGGATCCCAAGCGATGACGCGACGCCCCGCCCTGCTCGCCCTGCTGCTGCTTGCCGGCTGCGCGACCGCGCCGCCGCCCAGGCCGATGGCGCCCGCCGTGCCGGCCGACGACAACCTCAACGCGACGGCCTGGGTGCAGAACGCGGTCGAGCACGACCTGATCTACCTGCAGACCTACCGCGACGCCCAGCAGCGCCTGGCCGCGGCGCTGGCCGATCGCCGCTGGGACGCGCTCACACCCGCAGACCGCGTCAAGTCCGCCCGCGGCCTGCCGCCGGCCGTGGTCCTCGACATCGACGAGACGGTGCTGGACAACTCGCCCTACCAGGCGCGCCTGATCCAAGCGCACGTCCCGTTCGATCAGGTCAGCTGGGACGCCTGGTGCCGCGAGGCGAAGGCGCGCGCGCTGCCGGGCGTGGTGGCGTTCACCCGCTATGCCGCCGCGCGTGGGGTCAAGGTCATCTACATCTCCAACCGCGACAAGGCGCTGGACGAGGCCACCCTGGCCAATTTGCGACAGGTCGGCGCGCCGGTGGCCGGCCTCGACGTGCTGCTGGGCCTGGGCACGAAGGTGCCGGGCTGCGAGCAGCACGGCTCGGACAAGGGCTGCCGGCGGCAGTGGGTCAGCCGGCACTACCGCGTGCTGATGCAGTTCGGCGACCAGCTCGGCGATTTCCTGGACATCCCGCAGAACACCCCGGCCGGCCGCGAGGCGGCGGTGAAGCCCTACCTGGACTGGATCGGTCGGCGCTGGTTCGTGCTGCCCAACCCCAGCTACGGCAGTTGGGAGCCGGCGCTGTTCGGCAACGACTGGCAGCTTTCAACGCAGCAACGCCGTGCCCGCAAGATCGAGAGCCTGCGCATCGAGTGATGCGGAGCAAACCTCCAGCCGCACAGGTTTGCTCCCGGTGAAATATCGCAAAATCATTAACTTGCAAAACAAAACAAAACCATTGCCTCAAGAGGCCTGGACGCGTAAGCTCTGTCCCGCCGAAACCTGCTGACCTCCAAACCGCGGGCAAGGCCATTTCCCTTCCGGCCCGGCCGGACTTCCCCCGCGCGGCTCCAGGCCCGCGGGGTTTTTCTTGCCTGGCAGGCAGACATCCGCTTGTCGCCGGTTCCACAGGCCACCTACGCTTGCCGGTCCATGCTTGTGCCGGCCCTTCACGGGCATCGCCAGAGAGGTCCATGCGCCCGTTCCTTCGCCTGTCGCTGCTGCTTGCCCTGACCCTGTTGGCCGCCTGCCATTCGCGCGAACACGCGGTCGCCTTCGGCGGCGACTCGCCCGAGGCGGCCGTGCACGAATCCCTTGCGCTGGTCCGCGCGGGCGACTTCGTCGGGTTCTGGCGGCATGCGCTGCCGCCGCACGACTACGCCATGCTGCGCGAGGACTGGAGCCGCGCGCGCGCCGTCGAGACGCCGCTGGACGCGGCCGAGCAAGCGCGCATCGACGCAGCGCTGCAGCAGTTGGCCGCTCCGGACGCCGAGACTGCGCTCGATGCCCGGCTGCAGCCCTGGCTGGCCGATGCGCAGGCGCGCTATGGCGACCAGCTGCCGCTGCTGATCGGCGTCGGCCGTGCGCTGGCCAGCAAGGCCATCGAGGACGACCCGCGCCTGGGCGAGGAGCAGAAGCAGCACGCCACCGCACTGGTCGATGCGCTCGCCCCGTGGGCGCAGCAGGCGCCCTGGTTCGATCCGGAAAAGGCGCACCAGGCGGTCGGCGTGGTCGTGGCCACCGCGCGCCAGCTCGGCCTGCGCGACGCGCAGAGCCTGCGCGCGATGGATTTCGACCAGGCCATGCACGGCTACGCCACCGCGTTCCGCGGCCTGGAGCAGGTGCTGGCGCTGTACGGCCTGCCGCTGGACCAGGCGCTCGCCTCGGCGCGCGTGGTGCCGCTGGAATACCACCCGCCCTACGCACGGGTGCGCATCGAGTACCAGTTGCTCGGCCGGCCGTTGTCGATGGAATCGACGCTGCTGCAGCAGAACGGTCGCTGGTACGACCGCGACCTGATCGAGAGCGTACGCCGCGCGCACCAGCGGCTGGCGGCCCCGGCTGGCGCCGCCACGACGCCGGGCAGCGCCATGCCCGGTACGGTCGCGGCGCTGCGCTGAGCTCACCCGCTACAATCCGCCGATGCAGAACATGACCGCGGATTCCCCCGCCCGCAGCCGCGCACCCTGGTGGTTCAGCCTGGCCGGCCAGTTGCTCGAACCCTGGGTGCGCATCCGCCGCGACCCGGCCGAACCGGCCAGCCTGCTCAAGGCCGGCGCGCCGGTGTGCTACGTGATCGAGCGCGACGGCTTCTCCGACGCGCTGATCCTGGAACGCGCCTGCCGCGAGGCCGGCCTGCCGCCGCCGATGCAGCCGCTGGCCGGCACCCGCCGGCGCCGCTCGGTGTTCGCGCTGGCACGGCGCGACGGCTGGCTGTTCGGCCGCAGCCGCCAGCGCGCGCCGTACGATGCGCTTGGCCAGCTGGTGCGCTCGCTGGAGGGCCACCCCGGGCGCGACATCCAGGTCGTGCCGGTGTCGATCTACGTCGGCCGCGCGCCCAGCCGCGACACTGGCTGGTTCCGCGTGCTGTTCTCCGAGAACTGGGTGGTGGTCGGACGCTTCCGCCGGCTGCTCGCGCTGCTGCTCAACGGCCGCGACACGGTGGTGCACTTCTCCGCGCCGGTGTCGCTGCGCGAGGTGCTGGACGAGGCCGGGCCGGCCGAGCCGGAGCGCTTCGCGCGCAAGATCGCCCGCGTGCTGCGCACCCACTTCCGGCGCATCCGCGCGGCGGTGATCGGGCCGGACCTGTCGCACAAGCGCACCGTCGCCGACGCCGTGCTCAACGCCGAGCCGGTGCGTGCTGCGATCGGCGCCACCGCGGCCAAGGAGCACATCTCCTATGCCAAGGCCTGGCGCCGCGCGCACAAGCTGGTGATGGAGATCGCCGCCGACTACTCGCACCCGGTGGTGCGCTCAGTGTCGTTCCTGCTGTCGAACTTCTGGAACAAGCTGTACGACGGCATCGCCATGCACCACTTCGACAAGGCGCGCGCCGCGGCGCCGGGCTACGAAGTGGTCTACGTACCCAGTCACCGCAGCCACGCCGATTACCTGCTCTTGTCCTACCAGTTGCACGTCTCCGGCGTGGTGGTACCGCACATCGCCGCCGGCGTGAACCTCAACCTGCCGGTGATCGGGCCGATCCTGCGCCGCGGCGGCGCGTTCTTCCTGCGCCGCAGCTTCAAGGGCAACGCGCTGTATTCGGTGATCTTCAACGAGTACATGGCGCAGCTGATCGACCGCGGCGTGCCGATGGAGTACTTCATCGAGGGCGGCCGCTCGCGCACCGGGCGCCTGCTGGCGCCACGCGCCGGCCTGCTGGCGATGACCGTGCGCGCGTTCCTGCGCGCGCCGCGCCGGCCGGTGCTGTTCCAGCCGGTGTACATCGGCTACGAGAAGCTGATGGAGGGCAAGAGCTACATCGGCGAGCTCTCCGGCAAGCCGAAGGAGAAGGAATCCCTGCTCGGCCTACTCAAGGGCCTGAAGGTGCTGCGCCAGCGCTACGGCCACGTGGCGCTGAACTTCGGCGAGCCGATCGAGCTGACGCCGCTGCTGGATGCGGCAAGCAATGACTGGCGCGCCGCCACCGGCGATCCGGACGCCAAGCCCGAGTGGCTCGGCCGCGCGGTCGACGATCTGGCCGAGCGCATCCAGGTCAACATCAACCGCGCCGCCGACGTCAATCCGATCAACCTGCTGGCACTGGCGCTGCTGGCCACGCCCAAGCACGCGATGGCCGAGAACGACCTGCTCGCGCAGCTGGAGCTGACCCGCGCGCTGCTGGTCGAGCTGCCCTATTCCGACCGCATCACCGTCACGCCGATGGACCCGCCCGCGATCATCGCCTACGGCGAGCAGATGGGCTGGATCCGCCGCGTGCGCCACCCGCTCGGCGACGTGTTGAAGGCCGACGACGAGAACGCGGTGCTGCTCTCGTACTTCCGCAACAACGTGCTGCACCTGACCGCGACCGCGGCCTGGGTAGCCTGCTGCTTCCTCAACAACCGGCGCATGACGCGCGCCTCGGTGCTGCGCCTGGGCCGGATCATCTATCCGTTCATCCAGGCCGAGCTGTTCCTGCCGTGGGATTCGGACGGCTTCGTGGCGCAGATGCAGGGCACGATCGACTTCTTCGTGCGCCGCGGCCTGCTGGAGGCCGCCGGCGATGGCCGCGTGCTCGAGCGCGGCCCCGGCCAGGACGACGCCGCGTACCGGATGAAGACCATCGCGCGCAGCCTGATCCAGGCCTTCGAGCGCTACTACATCACCATCGCCGCGCTGGCCAAGAACGGCCCGCACACGATCAGCGCCGGCGAGCTGGAGAACGCCTGCGCGCTCACCGCGCAGCGGTTGTCGCTGCTCAACGAGCAGTCGGCGCCGGAGTTCTTCGACAAGGCGCTGTTCCGCGGCTTCATCCAGAAGCTGCGCGAGCAGAAGATCGTGTGGACCGACGAGGGCGGCAAGCTGGACTACGACCGCCGCCTGGAAGACATGGTGCGCGACGCGCGGGTGATCCTGGCGCGCGAGGTGCGCCACTCGATCCTGAAGATCACCGGCGTGGACGGCGACATGGACGCCGCGCCGGCCAAGCCGGTGACGCACGTCCCCGAGGACAGCGACAGCGAGGACCTGCATCGTCGCCACGTCGAGGCCGAGCACCACCAGAACGATCCTCGCGCGTAAGTCTCCGTAGGGTGGGCTTCAGCCCACCATGGATGTCCGGCAGGAGAGTGGTGGGCTGAAGCCCACCCTACGGGCCTCTGGCATGATGGCCGCCCCTGCCGGAGGAAGCCGCCATGACCTGCCGTCCCGCGCTCGCCCTCGCCGCCGTACTGATCGCCACGCCCGCCCTCGCGGCCGAACCGCCGGCATCCGGCCCTTCGACCGCACTGCACTGCGCGCACCTGCTCGATCCGGCGGCCGGAAAGCTGCTCGGCGAAAGCACCGTGGTGATACGCGACGGGCGCATCCAGGCCGTGCACGCCGGCGCGCCCGCCGCCGGCGAGGGCCGGCCGGTCGAACTGGCCGGCCAGACCTGCCTGCCCGGCCTGATCGACGCGCATACGCACCTGACCTCCGAAACCAGCCCCACCGGCTACACCGACCAGTTCCGCTGGAACACCGCCGACTACGCGATCCGTTCCACCGTGTACGCCCGGCGCACGCTGCTGGCCGGCTTCACCACCGTGCGCAACCTGGGCGACAACGCCAACGAATCGATCGCCCTGCGCAATGCGATCGACGCCGGCGTCGTGCCGGGTCCGCGTATCTTCACCGCCGGCGTGCCGATCGGTTCCACCGGCGGCCATGCCGATCCCACCGACGGCTACCGCCAGGACCTGGCCGGCAACCCGGGCCCGAAGGACGGCATCATCAACAGCCCGGCCGATGCCTGGAAGGCGGTGCGCCAGCACTACAAGGACGGCGTGGACCTGATCAAGATCATGCCCTCCGGCGGTGTGCTGGACGAAAGCGCCAGCGCCGACAACCCGCAGATGACGCTGGAGGAGATCAAGGCGGTGGTCGCCGCCGCGCATGACTACGGCTTCACCGTGGCCGCCCATGCGCACGGCGCCGAGGCGATCCGGCGCGCGGTGCTCGGCGGCGTGGACTCGATCGAGCACGGCACCTTCATGGACGACGCCGACATGAAGCTGATGAAGGCGCACGGCACCTGGTACGTGCCCACCATCATCGCCGGCAAGTACGTCGAGCAGATGGCCGCCAAGCCCGGCTACTACCCGCCGCAGGTCGCGCGCAAGGCTAAGGAGGTCGGTCCGATCATCCAGGCCACCGCCGGTCGCGCGTACAAGGCGGGCGTGAAGATCGCCTTCGGCACCGATGCGGCGGTGTATCCGCATGGGCAGAACGCGAAGGAGTTCGAGTACATGGTGCAGGCGGGCATGCCGCCGATGTATGTCGTCCAGGCCGCCACCACGCATGCGGCCGAACTGCTGCACAAGCCGGATGAACTGGGCCAGATTCAGCCCGGCCGCCGTGCGGACGTGATCGCGGTGCCCGGCAATCCGCTCGAGGACATCACTGCGCTGCAGCGGGTGAGCTTCGTGATGAAGGGCGGCACCGTCTACAAGCAGGACGGCAAGCCGCTCTAGTTTCAGCTCCCTCTCCCCTCGGGGAGAGGGTTGGGGTGAGGGGTCGGGGCTCGCGGGAAGCTCTAGTGTCAGTTTTTTCTTCGCTCCCGGTCGTGGCCTCCACGCGACTGGGCTCGCCTGCCGCGGGCTTCCGATCGCCTGTCGGCGCTCGGGTCACTTTTCTTTGCGGGCCCAAAGAAAAGTAACCAAAAGAAACGGCCTGCTCAGCCCGGGGTGAGAAAAAAGCTAGGTGCCACTACGCCTTGCCGAGTACCTCTCTTGCTCTTAGAGGAGCTGCCGCCGCTATACCGCGGGCGCTCGGGAGTTGAGGCGAGGGATGCGTACGGGCTCGTGTGTGAGCCGCGGGCGCTGGAACGTTTCGAGGCCGACGCCGACAGGCGTGCCGCGCTCTGCTCCCTCTCCCCTCCGGGGAGAGGGCTGGGGTGAGGGGCCGGGGCTCGCCACGATCTCTATCTGGACTTGGCGCCGATCGCCTTTCCCGCCAGCTTCCTCTTTTCCCTCCCGGGAGAAGAAGACGAACGGGCCTGCTCCAGACCCTTTCGTCACGGGCACCCCCGCCCGAGCGGATGGCATACTCGCCGTTCCGCCCCCGCAGAGATGTCCGCATGCGTGCAATCCCCGCCCTCGCCCTCGGCGCCCTCGTCCTGCCGCTGTCCGCGCTTGCCGCCGACCCGCATTCCTATGCGCAGCCCAACGAGGTGCGCGTGACCCACCTGGACCTGGAGCTGGCGGTCGACTTTCCGCACAAGGCGTTGGACGGCGCCGCCACGCTGAGCCTGGACTGGAAGAACCCCAAGACGCCCGCGCTGGTGCTGGACACGCGTGACCTGAAGATCACGAAGGTCGAGGGCCTGGACGCCGCCGGCCGCGCCACCGCGCTGAAGTTCGCATTGGCCCCGCGCGACAAGGAACTGGGCAGCAAGCTCACCATCCAGGCGCCGACGCACCCGGCCAAGGTGCGCATCGTCTATTCGACCTCGCCGCAGGCTTCGGGCCTGCAGTGGCTCACACCGGCGCAGACGGCGGACAAGAAGCTGCCCTTCATGTTCTCGCAGTCCGAATCCATCCACGCCCGCTCGTGGGTGCCGCTGCAGGATTCGCCCGCGATCCGCTTCACCTACGACGCCCACGTGACCGCGCCGAAGGACGTGCGCGTAGTGATGAGCGCGATCAACGACGCCAAGCACCCGCTCGACGGCGACTTCCGCTTCGACCAGCCACACCCGATCCCGTCCTACCTGCTGGCGATCGCCGCCGGCAACATCGCGGTGAAGGAGACCGGCCCGCGCTCGGCCGTCTACGCCGAGCCGTCCGTGGTCGGCAAGGCGGCGCACGAGTTCGAGGACACCGAGAAGCTGATCGAGGCGACCGAGCAGCTTTACGGTCCCTACGCGTGGGGCCGCTACGACATCCTGGTGCTGCCGCCCTCCTTCCCGTTCGGCGGCATGGAAAACCCGAACATGACCTTCGCCACGCCGACCGTGCTGGTCGGCGACAAGAGCCTGGTCTCGCTGGTTTCGCACGAGCTGGCGCACTCCTGGTCGGGCAATCTGGTGACCGCCGCGAGCTGGCGCGACATCTGGCTCAACGAGGGCTTCACCACCTACGTGCAGGGCCGCATCACCGAGGCCGTCTACGGCAAGGCGTTGGCCGACGAGGAGGCGCTGCTGTCGGCGCGCGCGCTGCAGAAGTCGATCGGCGAGATGCCCGAGAACGCCCAGCGCCTGGCGCCCGAGCCGCGCGGCATCGGCGCGGATGACGCGCTGTCCGACGTCGCCTACGACAAGGGCTCCTGGTTCCTGCGCACGCTCGAGCAGCGCTTCGGCCGCGCCACCTTCGACACCTGGCTGAAGGCCTACTTCCACCGCCACGCCTTCACCTCGATCACCACCGAGCAGATGCTGGCCGACATGAAGGCCAACCTGTTCGACGCGCACCCGGGCAAGATGGCCTGGGACGAGGCCAAGGCGTGGGTCTACCAGCCGGGCATCCCCAAGGATGCGCCGCTGCCGACCTCGGCCCGCTTCGAGGCGATCGACAAGGAACGCGCGGCCTTCCTCGCCGGCACGCTGGATGCCGGCCAGCTCTCTGCCCGCGGCTGGAACACGCAGGAGTGGATGTACTTCCTCGACCGCCTGCCCGATGCGCCGCCGCTCTCCAAGATGCGCCAGCTCGACGCCGCCTGGCACCTCACCGGTACGCCGAACGCCGAGATCGGCATGCGCTGGTACAGCCATGCCATCGCCGCCGGCGACAAGGCGGTGTGGGAGGATGCGCGCGAGCACATGACGCGCATCGGCCGCATGTATCTCACCCTGCCGGTGTACAAGGCCTTCGCCGCCACGCCGGAAGGACTGGCCTACGCGCAAGCCGCCTATGCCAAGTCCAAGGACGGCTATCACCCGATGACCCAGGGCGCGATCGAGTCGATCCTGCGCAAGGCCAAACAAGGCAAGAAGTAAGGCCGCCTGTTCCCTCCCCCGCCCGCGGGGGAGGGGTTGGAGGGTGCTCTTCGCTCCGTGGAAGCGGCCCCTCCCAACCTCCCTGCACGCAGGGGAGGAGCCGGATCTCCGTACACCGAAGGACCCATCGATGAACCAGCCCGCCACCCGCCCCCTCTGGCAGCGCATGCTGTTCCGCCGCCTGAAGTTCCTCGGCGTGCTCGTCGCGCTGGTGGTGGTCCTGCTCGGCGGCAGCTACCTGTTCGCACCGCAGTGGCTGCTGCGCGCGCACGAGATGCGCCAGGCGATGGCCGCGAACGTGGAAGAGCACACGCTGCGCTCGGGTGACACCACCTGGAGCTACTACGAGGGCGGCCAAGGCCCCACGCTGGTGCTGCTGCACGGCTTCGCCGCCGACAAGACCGTGTGGCTGCCGCTGGCCGAACAGCTCACCGCGCACTTCCATGTGGTGATCCCGGACCTGCCCGGCTGGGGCGAATCCTCGCGCAACCCCGGTGCCGACTACGGCGTGCCGGCCCAGGCGCAGCGCCTGCAGGCCTTCGTCGATGCGCTCCGGTTGCAGCGCTTCGTGCTGGTCGGCCACTCCATGGGCGGCGCCATTGCCGGCGTCTATGCCGCCCGGCATCCGCAGGGCGTGGCGGCGCTGGCGTTGCTGGACACCTACGGCCTGAAAGGCAACCCGAACGATTTCGACCGCTCGATCTCGGCCGGCAGGAACCCGTTCGTATACGACGATCGCGCCGGCTTCGAACGCGCACTCAAGCTCGCCTTCCTGCAGCCGCCGGACGTGCCCGGGCGGATCGAGGACGTGTTCGTCGAGCGCAATCGGCAGAACCGGGCCTTCATCGAACGCACCATGGCCGAGCTGCGACAGCCGGACGACTATCTGTCCCTGCAGCGCGTGCTTGGCGAGTTGACCGTGCCGGTGCTGGGCCTGTGGTGCCACGACGACCGCGTGGTCGATCCGTCCGCCCTCGACAGCCTGCGCAACGGTCTCGTCCAGGCGCCGGCGATCAGCTCCAGCGTGCTCAACGGGTGCAATCACATGCCGATGATGGAGAAGCCTGAGGCTACCGCGCAGGTGCTGACGGGGTTCGTGCTGGGGCGTTGAGCCGATACACCGCCCTGCGCGGTTTCTGCTCCCTCTCCCCTCCGGGGAGAGGGCTGGGGTGAGGGGCCGGGGCTCGCGGGGATGCCCGTGGTGACGTTGCTTTCGTGTGTCGTTCTTGCGTGGCGTTTCCGCGACTGGGCTCGCCTGCGGCGGGCTTCCGATCGCCTGTCGGCGCTCGGGTCACTTTTCTTTGCGGGCCCAAAGAAAAGTAACCAAAAGAAACGGCCTACTCAGCCCGGTGAGAGATAAGAGCTAGGTGCCGCCTCGCCTTGCCGAGTACCTCTCTTGCTCTTAGAGGAGCTGCCGCCGCTATACCGCGGGCGCTCGGGAGTTGAGGCAAGAGAAGGCGCACGGGTTTGTGCGCGCGAGAGGTACATGCCGGAACGCATTGAAGTGGCGACCAGCCGTGCATCGCCTCGCCTCCCCATGCCGATAAAATAGCGGACCCACTTCTGGTTCAGCCGGGCAATCGCACTCCCAGCAGGCCGAACCGGCGCAGTCCTTCCGCGGTGGGCAGCAGGGCGCGGCCGTGCGATGCGCGGCGCAACCAGCCTGCGTCGAGCAGGGCGCCGGTGAGCGCTACGCCGAGCGGGCCGCCCACGTGCAGGCGGCGCTCGGTCCAGTCCAGGCAGCCGCGTCCACGCAGTCCGGGCAGGCGCGCGGCGGCCTGCGCGTCCAGGCCGGCCTCGGCCAGCGCCTCGGCGCCCGCCGGGTACAGCACCAGGCCTTCGCTGGTCGTCCCCAGGTGGCCGCGTTCGAGCAGCCCCGCGCACAGGGCCACGCCGAGTTGGCCGGCGAGGTGGCGATAGCAGCTGCGCGCGCGGCGCAGGGCGACGTCGCCGGTGGCCGGTGCGACCGGCTTGCGCGGCAGCGCGAGTGCCTCCAGCCAGCCGGCCACCTCGTCGCCGGCCAGGCGGTAGTAGCGATGGCGTCCCTGCACCTGCACCGCGAGCAGGCCGCCTTCGAGCAGCCGCTTCAGGTGCGCGCTGGCGGTGGGCGCGCCCACGCCCGCGGCCTGCGCCAGCTCGCCGGCCGGCCGGGCGGTGCCGTCGACCAGCGCGAGCAGCATCGCCGCGCGCGCCGGTTCGGCGAGCAAGGCGCCGAATTCGGCCAGTTGATGCGGGGTGAGCGAGGTGGCAGCCATGCGGAGAGTCTAGTGCCCGCGTACGCCGGTACGTTTCGATCGCGAACGAAGGACGCGAGCCTGGCGCAGACGCGCTACGTCCCTCGCGGCTTGGCCCGGTGCGTGGGCGTGGCCGACCACGGATCGTCCGGCCACGGGTGGCGCGGGTAACGGCCCTTCAGTTCCTTTTTCACTTCCGGATAGGTGCGTTCCCAGAAGCCCTTGAGGTCCTGCGTGACCTGGATCGGCCGGCCGGCCGGCGAGAGCAGGTGCAGCGTGACCGGCACGCGGCCGCCGGCCACGCGCGGAGTGTCGGCCAAGCCGAACAGCTCCTGCAGTTTCACCGCCAGCACCGGCGGCTCGCCCGGCGCGTACTCGAGCTTGCGCACCTGCCCGCTGGGCACGGTGAGGCTTTCCGGCGCGTGCTGGTCGAGCTGGCGGCGCTGCTCGTAATCGAACAGCGCAGCAAGCGCCTGCGAGAGCTCGTCGGCAGCGAGTGCGTCGAGCTTGCGCTTGCCCTGCAGGTACGGCCCGAGCCAGTCCTCCAGCGAGGCGAGCAGTGCTGCGTCGGACACGTCGGGCAGGCCGAGTTCCGGCATCCAGCCGGTCAGCGCCTGCATGCGTGCGCGCAGGCGTCGCGCGGCATCGCTCCAGGGCAAGGCCGCCAGGCCGCGATTGCGGATCGCGGCGAGCAATGCGGGAAGCGCATCTTCGGGCCGGACCGGTACGCTGCGCCGTTCCAGCACGATCGCGCCGAAGCGCTGTTCCTCGTACGCCTCGACGGCCCCGCGCACCTCGTTCCAGCCCAGCGTGCGCTCGCGGCGGAAGTGCTGCGGGAAGTCCTGCTCCAGCCGCCGCGGATCGAACGGCGCCGCGGCGAGGACCAGGCTGTCGCGCGCCTCCAGCCTGAGGTCGAGCACCACCAGCCATGGTTCGCCGAGCAACGCGCTGGCCTCGTGCAGACTGGCGCCGCGGCCGTTGGCGAGCGTGTAGCGGCGTGGGTTGGCATCGTCGCGGCGGGCGATGCGGTCGGGCCAGGCGTGCAGCAGCAGATCGCCGACGGCGTGGCTGTCGGGCACGCCGCTGGCGGCCGTGCGGACGTCCAGGCGCCTGCGCCAGCCCTTGGACGCCTGTTCGATCGACGCCATCGCGCCGCTGTCGAAACCGCCGCGCGCGCCGGCCGCGCGGCGATCGCGCCAGGCGTGCAGCGCGTCCACCCGTGCGCGGAAGTCGTCGCTGCGCGCCTGGTCGCCGCGCAGGGGCGAGCGCGCCTCGACCAGCGCAAGCAGGTCGGCGGCGAGCGGACGCAGTTCGGGCGGTGCGCGCAACGCGGCGGCGGCCAGCCGGGGCGTCGCGCCGAGTTCGAGCATGCGCCGCCCCAGCGGCGTGATGCGCCCGTCGGCATCGAGCGCGTCCAGTGCGGCGAGCAGTTCGCGCGCCTGCGCCAGTGCGCCGGGCGGCGGAGGATCGAGCCAGCGCAGCGTGGCGTCGCTGGCAGCGCTGACGCCCCACGCGGCCAGCTCCAGCGCCAGCCCGGAGAGTTCGGCCTGGGCGACTTCCGGTGTGCGCGCCGCTTCCAGTCGGCGGCTCTGCGGCCACAGGCGGTAGGCGGCGCCGTCGACCACGCGGCCGGCACGACCGGCGCGCTGGTCGGCCGAGGCCTGCGAAATGGCCACCGTTTCCAGTCGCGAGAAGCCGGAGTTGGGATCGAAGCGCGGCTCGCGCGCCAGGCCCGCATCGATCACCGCGCGGATGCCGGGCAGGGTCACGCTGGATTCGGCCACGTTGGTCGCCAGCACCACGCGGCGCGTGCCCGGCTCGGCCGGCGCCAGCGCGGCCTGCTGCTCGGCGAGCGAAAGTTCGCCGTGCAGGGCGACCAGTTCGACCGCGTCCCCTGGCCCGCCGGAGCAGGGGAGCGACTTCTCGAGGAGGGCCAGGGCGCGTGCGATCTCGCGCCGCCCGGGCAGGAACACCAGCACGTCGCCGGGGTTCTCCTCCAGCGCCTGGCGGGCGACACGGGCCAGATGATGCTCGGGCGTCTCCTGCGCACGGGCGGGCGGATGCTCGATGCGCACGGGAAAGCTGCGGCCCGGGCTGGACAGGCGCGGTGCGTCCAGCCAGCGCGCGATGCGTTCGCCGTCGAGCGTGGCGGACATCACCAAGAGGCGCAGGTCCGGGCGCAGCGTGGCCTGCACGTCCAGCGCCAGGGCCAGGCCGAGGTCGCCGGCCAGGTGGCGTTCGTGGAATTCGTCGAACAGCACCGCACCGACGCCCGACAGCTCCGGGTCATCCTGGATCAGCCGCGTGAGGATGCCTTCGGTGACCACCTCGATGCGTGTGGCCGCGCTCACCCGGGACTCGAAGCGGATACGGTAGCCGACCGTCTGCCCGACCTCCTCGCCGCGCTGCGCCGCCATGAACTGCGCGGCGGCGCGCGCTGCGATGCGGCGTGGTTCGAGCATCACGATGCGGCGGCCGGACAGCCACGGCGCATCGAGCAGCGCGGGCGGCACCTGGGTGGTCTTGCCGGCACCGGGCGGGGCTTCGAGGACCAGCCGCGGGTGGGTTTCGAGCGTGGCGCGCAGCTCGGGGAGCAGCGGGGCGATCGGGAATACGGGTGAGGCTTGCGTCATCCGCCGGGATGATAGTGGCGTCGGCGGATGACCTTGCATTCGTATCCGCGGGTGGCCTTCAAGCCGCCTCGGGTAGCGGGGGGGGGGGGGGCACACCCCCCCCCCCCCCCCCCCCCCCCCC